>DATKVX010000092.1 GCA_035529855.1 bacterium | reverse complement strand
ATCGTGATGCCGGTGGCGTTCCTGTTGATAGTGTCGGCGTCGCTGTTCCCGTCCAAGATCGAGGGGCAACTCATCCCGGCGCTGCAGTCGTGGTGGTTGACGATTCACGTGACGCTGGCGTGCCTGGGCGAGGGGGCGTTCGCGGTGGGGTTCGCGGCGGCCGTACTGTACCTCTTCCGCGGCGACAAGCCGAGCAGGTACTTGCCCTCCAAGGAAGCGCTCGACGTCCTCGAGTACCGCGCCGTCGCCATCGGCTTTCCGCTGTTCACCATCGGCGCGCTGGTCGCGGGCGCGATATGGGCGCAGAAGGCGTGGTCGGTGTGGTGGAGTTGGGACCCGAAGGAAACGGCCTCGCTGGTCGTCTTCCTTATCGCCGCGGCGTACCTGCACGCCCGCCGCCTGGCCGGTTGGCGCGGCAAGCGGGCGGCTATTCTGGCGGCGCTCATCTTCGTATCGGCGGTGTTGACGCTCTTCGCGAACCTCATCTTCGGCGGCCTGCACTCGTACGGGGTCTGAATATCCGCAACGCTGTTAAGCGTAAAGGGCGCCTCGAGCCGGGGCGCCTTAACGTTTACCTGGTCGGGAGTAGTTACGAAACGCGTATGCCGGGTTAATTTAAAAGGCCGACGCGGCCGTTTACCGACGCGTTTTCCTATGTTATGTTTGCGCGTACGGGGGCGACGAGGACCGTACACGCGGCAATCGTTGCGGCGTACTCGCTCCCGTTGGGGTCGCTACCCCTGAACCGTTTTTATGTCAAATCGTAGAAACTCCGGTTTAACGCGGTTCCTGGCGCCGCTCGTCGGCGCGAGTTTGTTGGGCGGCGTATTGGCCGCGGCGGGGGAGTATTCGTTAGGTTGTATCCTGGGCGGCGCGCGTTATTGGGGCGTGCCGCGTTTTTATTATCAGATACTATTGGGTGTAGAGGCGGCGTGGCTCAGCGTGTTGGCGGCGATTGCCTTCGGCGTGTGCGGCGCGGTCTATTATTTATTATATAAAAGGAAGGACGATCTCGAGTTAGCGGCGCCGGCGCTCTGGGTAGTCGCCGTCGCGGCGTGCGGCGCGCCGGTCGCGCACTATTTGGCCGTCGCGGACGTGAGTTTCCCGTGGGTTAAATCGCGGTTCGCGGTGGCGGCCGCGGCGTTGTTTTTCCTGGCGGTAGTAAGCCTGTGGGCGCTGTCGGCGGCGGCGCTTTATAAGGCCCTGGCCGCGCTGGGTCGCAAGGTAAAGAAAGTTCCGGCGAAGGCGGTTTTAATCGTGCTGGCGTCGGCGCTACTGCTGCCGGTCGTCGCCGCGGACGTGTATTATATAGTCGCGGGGCGCCGGCCGGCCGGGCGGCGGCCTGACGTGTACGTGGTGGTTATGGACGCCTTCCGCGCGGACCGGCTCAGTTTTTACGGCGGCGCGGGGGGAGTGGCGCCCCGCCTCGAGGCGTTCGGCCGGGAGGGCGTAATATTCCGGGAAGCCTATACCGTGTCGTCGTGGACGAAGCCGGCGGTGGCGTCGCTCTTTACGTCCGCGTATCCGGGCACGCACGGCGTGAATTCGCGGGTCGCCGCGTTGCCCGAGGAAGCGGCGACGTTGGCGGAAGCTATGAAGGGGTTGGGGTACGCGACGTTGGCGGTATCGGCCAACCCGCACGTGAGTTGGGCGGGCGGTATGGGCGACGGCTTCGACGTGTTGGACAGCACGGCCGGGGGGAGCGTAATGGAGGCCGGCGGGCCGTCGCTCTCGGCGGCGCGGTTGTTGACGAGGGCGAAGTGGGCGCCGTCCTTTTTAGGGCCGTTGTGGCATCCGACGACGGACGGCCTCGAGCTGAACCGGCGTTTGGAGTTCTGGTTTAAAATTACGGACGCGCCGCGGTTCGTATACCTGCATTATATGGAGCCGCATACGCCCTACAGGCCGAGGGGAGAAGACGAGGCCGCGCTTAAAACGTATTTCGAACGGGCCCGGAATGAGAAAGTGAGAGAAATCGTACGGGGCCGCTTCTTCGGCGCGCGTTTAACCAAGGACCCGCACTTTAGGCTGGATTATACGCCCGCCGACGTCGCTTTGGCAAAGGCGCTGTACGATAGCGACGTGCGGCGGATGGACGACGTGATAGCGGATTTCCTGGATGAGGTAGTCCCGGCGTATAGCCGCGGCGACGAGGCCGTAGTAGTCATTACCGCCGACCACGGCGAGGAGTTCGGCGAGCACGGCCGGTGGCTCCACGGCGCCGGCTTGCACGGCGAGATAGCGCGCGTCCCGCTGATGGTTCGGGGCGCCGGCCGCGGCAACGTGCGGGGCGCGGTGAACGTCGTCGACATAACGCCGACCGCGGTCGCGCTGGCCGGCGGCGCCCCGCCCGGGAGTTGGATAGGAACGGACTTGACGCCGTACATGAGCGGCGACGGCGCCGTCCCGCCGCGGGAGTTGTTGTTGGAGGGGATAATAGAATACCCGCCCGCTCGAGCCGGCGCGGCGTGGGCGAGCATAGAGCTAGCCGCGACCCTGGATGGCGGTTATTACTACCTGTACGACTACAACGCCGGGCGCGAGTATTTGTACGACGAGGTGCGGGACCTGAATCAGACGTACAACCTGGCCCGGGGCGACGACGAGGCCGCGAACGCCGGCTTGTTGGCGCAACGCCGGGAGGAGCTCGCGTCGCTGAGGGAAGCGGCCCGGGCGCGGGCTTTGACGCCCCGCTACGTACAACTGCCGTCCTCGCTCGAGCGTCAGCTCCGTGCGATGGGGTACGTTAACTAGCGGCGGCGGCAGCGGCGGGACCTGGGGGAGCTGAAGAAGAGGCTGGGGTTCTTGGGTAAGTTACGGCTGGACGTGAAGTATCTTAAAAACATCGAGGAATTTTACCGCGCCCTAAAGGCCTACGAATTGCCGCGCTACGAGTATACGGCGCGGGACATGAGGACCGGGATGGTTGTAGTGGCCTTCGCGTACGAGGCCCCGCTCACGAACGCGGTTACCTTTGCGCGGTGCGTAGGCCGCCACCTCACGTTGTACGGAGGGGACGTGAAGAACGGCTATTGGCGGACGGACGACGGCGCCGAGTTCGTGGGAGGGGCGAAGGTGAAAAGGCCTTCCGGGTTCACCGCGGCGGTAGAAGGATAGGGAGCGAAGCACGTGCGCATCCCGCCGCGGGCCGCGGCGTTCAACTCCGACGTCGAGGCGTTCCACCGCCTGGTCCGGGACGAGTTCTATCGGCTCGAGCGCTTCCACGGCCTTAAGTACTTCCTGGGTAAAGCGTATACCTACGTCGCCTACTTCAACCTCCACCGCCCCAACCGCTACCGCGACAATAAAACCCCCTTCGACATCGCCTCTTCCCTGAACCCGAACCTCCCGTAAAAACTCTTTGCCCCACCCCTTATCATCCTCGACCTCGGTGACCCCCTATCACGTGGATACCATATCCCTTGGCCGAACATTTTTGACATAGACACGGCTCAACGTCGCGTTTATAATGAGGTAGGTGCAACGGAGCCCTCGGAAATCGAAGGAGGTATCGCGGGAAAAAGTGCGAACGTTTACGTAGCGATTACGGCCGCGGTAGTAGTGGTCGCGGCGACGACAGCTTTAAGCGCCGAACCGCCCCCGGTGGCAGCGGCGCCGACGGGCGTTTTGGCCGACGCGCGCGAGGTGGAGGCCTTCGTCGACGGCGTGATGGCGGAACAGCTCAAGTCCTACCACATCCCGGGCGCTACCGTTGCCGTCGTCGCCGACGGCGAGCTCCTCTTCGCGAAGGGTTACGGGTACGCCGATTTAGCGACGCACCGGCCCGTAGTCGCGGACCGGACCCTCTTTCGCCCCGGCTCGTCATCCAAGCTCTTCACCTGGACCGCGGTGATGCAGTTGGTGGAGAAGGGGAAGGTGGACCTCGACGCCGACGTGAACGAGTATTTAACCGATTTCAAGATACCGCCCGCCTTCGGCAAGCCGATAACCGTGGCAAACCTGATGACGCACACGCCCGGGTTCGAAGATTCACCCGTGCGCATAATGGTCGCGCGGGCCGAGGACCTGGAACCGTTGGGGACGTACGTGAAGGACTACGTTCCGGCGCGGGTTTTCCCTCCGGGAGAGGTCCCGGCCTACTCGAACTACGGCGCGGCCCTGGCCGGCTACCTGGTGGAAGTGGTCTCGGGCGTGCCGTTCGAGCAATACGTCGAAGAGAACATCTTCGAGCCGCTGGGTATGGCGCGCACCACGTCCCGCGAGCCGGTGCCGCCGGCGCTCGAGCCTGACGTGGCGGTGGGATATACGTTCGAGGACGGCGTCTTCAAGCCGCAGGACTTCGAGTGGGTCGAGGCTTACCCCGCGGGTTCGGTGAGCGCGACGGCGACGGACATGGCGCGCTTTATGGCGGCGCATCTGCAGGAAGGTCGCTACGGCTCGAGGCGCATTCTGGGGGAGGCCGCCGCGCGCGAGATGCACCGCCGCCTTTTCACGCCGGACCCGCGCGTCAACGGCTGGGCCCACGGCTTTATGGAGATGACGCTCAACGGCGAACGCTTCATCTGGCACGGGGGCTCTACCGTTTACTTCCATACCGCGCTCGCGTTGTTCCCGGAACACGGCGCCGGCGTCTTCGTCTCGTACAACAGCCCCGACGGCAAGCGAGCGCGTTTAGATTTATTGGATGCGTTTGCGGACCGGTATTTCCCTGCGGGCAAGGCACCCGCGCCCGAGCCCGGGCCGGGGGCCGCCCGCGCCGTGGCGCGCTACGCGGGCTCTTACGTGAGATCGCGTGGGGTTTTCACGCGCCTAATGAAGTTTTCGGGATTTTTGGACCCGACTACGTTAAAGGTAACGCCGGACGGGTATCTGCTCGCCCCGGGCGGGTTGAGCCGCCCGACGGGCCGATATCTGGAAGTCGAGCCGGGGACGTTCCGCCGCGTCGAGGCCGACGGTACGTTGGGCGACAAGCTGGTCTTCCGGTTGGACGAGCGCGGCCGCGTTAAGTACGCCTTCTTCGAGAACGACCCCACCAACGTACTGATGAGAGTTCCGTGGT
>DATKVX010000091.1 GCA_035529855.1 bacterium | reverse complement strand
GCGACGAAGGTTACGCCTCCCACCGGCACCTCGCTCAACGGCAGCCGTTGGACGCACACTTTGCCCGGGCTTTGCGCGTACGCCACCGCGATTTCGCGGCCCGTGACCGCCGGCGACGCCAGCGTGGAGTCGGCCCCGGGCGTCGGACCCACGGGGCCCGCCTCGCTCCACACGCCGCCGAACAGCGAGCCGAAATATATTCCGCGCTCGGCGGACTCGCGCGCGCATTCCCAGAACGCCAGCAGCTGGCCCGTGGGGGCCAGGGCGACGTTGGGGTGGTGGGCCCGGCCGCGGCCGTCGTAGAGGACGTGCTCGGGACCCCAGCCGCCGCCGCGGTCCACCATTTCCCAGATGGCCGGGTTGCCGGTACGCTTGTCCATGAACAGCAGGCGAAGCACGCCGTCGCCGTCGACGGCCAGGCGGGGATGGAACGTGGGCGCCGGGTCGTACGTCAGGCGGCGCGTCGGCGTCCAGCGCGAGCCGTCGTACTTCCGCTCGTAGACCTCGAACTCGCCGGTACTGTCGTCCCGCCACACCAGCCGGATCTCGTCCTGGAAGTAGGCCATAGTCGGCATCCAACTGCCGTTCTCGCCGGTGCTTTCGGTAAGGCGGACCGGCGGCTCGAGGCCCTGCGTTTCCCGGCGCCAGATGGTGAACCAGATATGCGTCGGGCGGCCGGCCACGGGCTCGCCCACCATTGCCAACGCTACGTCGCCCGACGGCAGCGCCAGGGGCGACGGTTGGCCGAACCGGCATCCCGACTCGGCGACGTATTCGCGCACGCCCCATCGGCCGGCGTCGTCCGCTACGCGGTGGCACATCGCGCTGCCGGCTTTGAAGAAGACGTGCAGCTCGCCGCGGGCGTCGGCGATGATGGCGGCGTCGCGGCCTCCCTGCTCGTCTAACCGATACGACGGCTCCCACCGGCCGGCGGCGCGGTCGTAGCGGCGGTAGAAGGCCGCGGCCCCTTCGTTCTCAAAGAAGACGGCGTGGAGGTTACCGTCGCCGTCGGCGACGAGCGCCCGGGCGAAATTGTAGCACGTACGCCAATCGCCCGCCGGGGGCGATATCGTCTCGGGGGGCGACCACCCGGCCAACGCCGGTAGCGCGGCCGCGAGCGCCCCGACTACCAGGCCGGCTGTCTTCTTATATCGATTCGAACCCATCGGGTCTATTTTACCTTGCCGGCGCGTATAATCAATCTAAAACTACGCCCCGCCGGGATTTCGTTTGACAGGACGTTACGGTTTTTGTTATATTTCGGCGCACTCGGACCTATTTGCCATGATGGCGCATAAGGAAGATAATACGCGGTATATTTTCGTGACGGGCGGCGTTGTCTCGTCGCTGGGTAAGGGTATCGCCTCCGCCTCCATCGGCCGCCTTATGATCGCCCACGACCTCGACGTCGCGATGCTCAAGTTCGACCCCTACATCAACGTCGACCCGGGCACGATGAACCCGTACCAGCACGGCGAGGTTTACGTGACCGACGACGGCGCCGAGGCCGACCTCGACCTCGGTCACTACGAGCGTTTCACCGACCGGCCGACGTCGAGATTGTCCAACGCTACCACCGGCATGGTCTACGGGGCCGTCATCGAGAAGGAGCGGCGGGGCGACTACCTGGGCGGGACGGTCCAGGTCATTCCTCACGTAACGGACGAGATAAAGTCCCGGGTGCATAAACTCGCCGCGGCGGCCGGCGCGGACGTTATTATAGTGGAGATAGGCGGGACGGTGGGCGACATCGAGGGGCAGCCGTTCCTGGAGGCCATTCGCCAGTTCGCGCTCGACGTGGGGCGGCGCCGGTGCCTCTTCATCCATTTGACGCTGGTCCCCTATATCGGGGGCGCGGGCGAGCTCAAGACCAAACCCACCCAGCACTCGGTCCGCGAGCTGCGCGCTATTGGTATACAACCGGACGCGCTCATCTGCCGCACCGACCGGCCCCTCGACGCCTCGACGCGCGCTAAAATCGCCCTCTTCACCAACGTGCCGCCCGAGGCCGTAGTGGAGGCCGTCGATACCGACAACATCTACGACATACCGCTCCGTTTGCGTAAGCAGAACCTCGACGGCCTGATACTCGAGCGGCTGGATTTCCCGGTCGGCGAAGGGGACCTGGGCGATTGGGAAGGGATGCTGGAGAGGATGCGCCGTCCCGGCGGCGAGGTGGATATCGCGGTCGTGGGCAAGTATACCGGCCTGCGCGACTCGTACAAGAGCATCATCGAGGCCCTCGCCCACGGCGGCATCGCCGCCGACGCGCGCGTGAACGTAAGGTGGGTGGAGTCCACCGACCTGGAGGGAGACGCCGACCCGGCGCCGTACTTCGACGGCGTGGGCGGCATCCTCGTCCCGGGCGGCTTCGGCGAGCGCGGCATCGAGGGCAAGATAGCCGCGGCGCGTTACGCCCGCGAGAACGGCGTTCCGTACCTGGGCATTTGCCTCGGCCTTCAGGTGGCGGTAATAGACGTCGCGCGGGTGGCGGGGTTGGAAGAAGCGTACTCCGTGGAGTTCGACGTCGATTGTCGCGACCCGGTCATCTGCCTGATGGATGAGCAGAAGAAGGTTACTCGTATGGGCGGGACGATGAGGTTGGGCGCTTACCCGTGCGTGCTGACGGAGGGCTCGCGGGCGGCGCGGGCCTACGGCGTACGCGAGGTCGGCGAGCGGCACCGCCACCGCTACGAACTCAACAACGACTACCGCGAGGCTTTGGCCGCGGCGGGCCTCGGCGTCACGGGGACGTCCCCGGACGGTTTGTTGGCCGAGGTGGTGGAGTTGTCGAACCACCCCTGGTTCGTCGCGGTCCAGTTCCACCCCGAGCTCAAGTCGCGGCCGCTGGCGCCGCATCCGTTGTTCGCGACCTTCGTGGCTGCGGCCTACGCGGCGGGCGGCCGGGCCTATTCCCCCGAAGAGAGAGCGGCTTCCAAAATTCCGCTTTAGTACGTTGTACAGCCGGCGTTGGGGCCCCCGGGGCGCGTCGCCGGCGTTCGTCGCCGTGTGGCGCCCGGCGGCCTGATTATTAGGAGGAAAAACCGAATGGCGAAAGTCGAAATTGAAAAAATTCGCAACGTGGCGTTGGTGGGACACGGCGACGCCGGCAAGACGGCTTTGGCCGAGGACCTGCTCTTCCGCGCCGGCGCGCTGAAAAGGCGGGGCCGGGTGGAGGAGGGCAACGCCGCCGCCGACTTCGACGACGAGGAGATAAAGCGCGGCTTCTCCGTGAGCACCGCGCTCCTGGCCGCGGACTACAAGGGGTACCGCATCAACTTATTGGACATTCCCGGTTCGGCCGATTTCATATACGAGCTCATCGCCGGCGTGCGGGTGGCGGACGTGGCGGTCGTCGTCGTGAGCGCGGTGGCCGGCGTGGAGGTGGGCACCGAGCGCGCGTGGCGGGAAGCGGAGGAGAACCGCGTCGCCCGGGCCGTGGTCGTCAACAAGATGGACCGCGAGCGCGCGGACTTCGACGGCGCGCTGCGCAAGCTGCGCGAAGCCTTCGGCGGCGTCAACTTCGTCGTGATGTCGTACCCGGTGGGCGCCGAGGCGGCGTTCAAGGGCTACGTCGACGTGACCGGCGGGGGTGCCGTTCTGTGGGAGGGTGGTTTGGCGGGCGAGTCGACGGACGGCGAGGTCCCGGCCGAGTTGGCGGATACGCTGGATTCTCTCACGAAGGCGTCGGTGGAGGCCGCGGCGGAGCAGGAAGACGCGCTGATGGAGAAGTACTTCGAAGCGGGCGAGCTTTCGGCCGACGAGATAGGCCGCGGCCTCTCGCGGGGCATCGCGGCCGGCAAGGTGGTGCCGGTGTTCTGCGCCGACGCGTACGACGGCGTCGGCGGCCGCGCCGTACTGGAGGCGGTGTTGAAATATTTCCCTTCCCCCGCGGACGTGCCGGCCCGCATCGGCGTCGAGCCCGGCGGCACCAAGGAGCTCGAGCGCCCCGCCGCCGCCACCGCGCCCATGAGCGGCTTCGTCTTCAAGACCGTCAACGACCCGTTCGCCGGCAAGCTCTCCTACGTCCGCGTGTATTCCGGAAAGTTGAAGGCCGACGACCAGGTCCTGGACGTGAACGCCGGGACCAAGTTCAAAGTCCCGTCGCTGGTGGAAATCAACGGCAAGAACCAGAAGGCGGTTACGGAGCTGGCGGCGGGCGAGCTCGGCGCCTTCGTGAAAGCGGAGCCGCTCAAGACCGGCGACACCGTGGCCGCGCCCGGCGACCCGGTGCAGTACCCGGAGCTCGTCGTTCCCGAACCGGTGATGCCGTACGCCATATCGCCCCGCTCCAAAGGCGACGAGGACAAGCTGACGTCGTCGCTCGCGAAGCTGACCGACGAGGACCCCACGTTCCACGTCGAGCGCAACGTCGAGACCAAGGAGTTCGTCGCCTCCGGGATGGGGGAGCAGCACCTGCAGGTGATGTTCTCGAAGCTCGAGTCCCGCTTCGGCGTGGCGGTCGAGACTAAGCTGCCGCGCGTCGCCTACCGCGAGACCATCCGCAAGGGCGCCAGGGCCCAGGGACGCTACAAGAAGCAGACCGGCGGCCGGGGCCAGTTCGGCGACGTGTGGCTAGAGCTCGAGCCGCTCGAGCACGGCGCCGGCTTCGAGTTCGTAAACAAAATCTACGGCGGCGCCATCCCGTCGAAATTCGTACCGTCGGTGGAGAAGGGCGTGGTGGAGGCGATGGCGGGCGGCGTCCTGGCCGGCTACCCCGTCGTCGACTTGCGCGTCACGCTCCGCGACGGCTCGTTCCATACCGTGGACTCGTCCGACATGGCGTTTAAAATCGCCGGCTCGCTCGGTTTCAAGAAAGCCTTCGGCGACGCGTCGCCCACCGTGCTGGAGCCCATCGTGGAGGTCACGGTGCGCGTCCCGGCGGATTACATGGGCGGCGTCACCGGGGACTTGAGCGGCAAGCGTGGCCGCGTTATGGGGATGGAACCGGCCGGCATCTTCCAGGAGGTCAAGGCGCTGGTGCCGCAGGCCGAGATCTTCCGCTTCAGCTCGGATCTGCGCTCCATGACCGGCGGCAAGGGCTCGTTCACGGTCCGGTTCTCCCACTACGAGCAGGCGCCCCCCGACGTGGCGAAGAAGGTCATCGAGGCGTCGCAGAAGGAGAGAGAGGGAAGCTAGCAGATCGGTAGCGGTTAACGACGAAGCGGCAGGGCGTACCCTGCCGCTTTTTTTATCTCGGCCGACGGGGCGGTTACCCCTTCTTCTTCGCCCGCACCGCCAGCGCGCCCAACTCGATTAAAAAGCCCCACATGCCGCCGAAGAGTTCTATGAGCAGGAAGCCGGTTAAGCCTTCTTGGTCCCCGAGCGCGAATACCGACAGCGGGAGCGACCCCACGAGGCCGACAACGACGCCGTGGAAAGCCCAGTTCGTCCGCCAGCCGGAGATGCCCAGCGTGAAGCCGATAAACGCGCGGTTCAATATAAAACCCAGGACAATGGCCGTGGTGAAGGTAATCGGGGCCTTGGCCCCGTAATGCATCAGAAGCAAATCCAAGACGCCGGCGATGAAGCCGAAGAGCGTGCACGCGAGTACCCGTTTGCCCGTCATGGTCGTACCCTCCTGTAGGATTTAATTAATGCCGGCCCCTCGCGGGGCGATTTTTTTCTTCTTTATAAAATCCGGCCGCGGCCCGGTTTAATCCCTTCGGGCGCCGACCGCCCGCGCGCCCAGCTCTATAAGGAAACCCCACAAACCGCCCGCGAGTTCGTACATCAAAAAACCCGGAAGGCCGTCCGGCGCGAACAGCGGGTAGATCGCTACCGGCAGCGAGCCGGCCAGGCCGACGAAGACGCCGTGCAGCGGCCAGGGAATTCGCCAACCGGATATGCCGATCGCGAAGCCGATGAACGCGCGATTGAAGACGATGGCCAGGACGACCCCCGCGGTTAATGCCACCGGTACGCTACCCGCCAGGTACGAGCCCAGCCAACACACGACGCCGGCGACGACGCCGAACAGCGTACATACGACCACCCGTTTGCCGTTCACATTTACTCCTTCCGGCGGCGTACGTTCCGGACGCCCCCTGTTCCGCTTTAGTGTAACATACCCGCGACGTTCGCGTAAACGACTCGTCCCCACCTTATCTCGGCGACGGCCAGGGCGACCAGACCGCACAGGATAACCAGGCCGGTCGCGAGCCGGTACCCCTTTTTATGTAAGAACAGCGCGAGCGGCAGGTAGTTCAAGAGCGCGTAGAAGGCGACCGCGCCGACCAGCGTCGCCCCGGCGAAGACCTTCGCGGCCGCCGGGCGCGGCGTCGCCACCAACAGGCCCGGCACGAGTAGGGCCGCGAGCGAGCCGGCTAGCTGGCCGAGGTCGAGCCGCCGCTCCGGCGCGACGCCCCACCGGAGCCGCGTCGCGGCGCCCGCCAGGAGCACCCACGCCCCCCATCCGGCGAAGAGCGACGCCACGAAGCGCGCGCCGTTGCCGGCGAAGAGAGGGTATCCCCACCATCCGAAGAAGAAGTCGACCGCGCACGGCCCGACCGCTAGCACGGCCAGCGCCGCGGCGCCGTAGCCCGGGCAGTGCAGGAACAGGCGGCGCCTCCCGGGTACGGCGTAGAACGCCGCCGCCAGCAATACCCCCAGGTAAATCCCGGAGCATCGCGCGCACGCCGGCATAGTAACGCCCGCTACGGTGAAGCAGCGGGCCGGCAGCTGGTGACATATTTCGCCCAGCAGCTCTTCTATCACCATATCGGCAGCGCTTCGTTGACCGCGCGGCGCAGGTCGCGCGCCGCCGCCCGCGCCGCCTCTTGCCAGCTCACGCCCTCGCGTTCCCGCCAGGCGTACGCGACGCCCCGGCTGGAGGAGACCAGCGCGCCCAGGCCGCGGGTGTCGAACGCCGGCCCCAGCAGCGCGACGTCGCCGCCCTGGGCGCCCACGCCCGGCATCAGGAAGAACTGCTGCGGCATGAGCTCGCGCAGCCGCGCCACGACGTCGGGGTAGGTCGCGCCGACGACGGCGCCCGCGGACGAGTACCCGCTCTCGCCGACGAGGTGTTGGCCTATCGCGGCCGTCATCTCCGCGACGCGGTGGTACACCGGCCGTCCGTCCTCCATCTTAACGTCCTGTACGTCGGCGGTGGAGGGGTTGGAGCTTTTAACGACGACGAAGTAACCCTTGCCGTGCTCGCCGGCGCACACGTTGAACGGCGCCAGGCCGTCGGACCCGAGGTAGGGCGAGAGCGTGACGGCGTCGGCCTCCAGCGGCGCGCCGGGCGTCGCGTACGCCTCGCAGTACGCCCGCATCGTGTGGCCCACGTCGCCGCGCTTGCAATCCAGAATAGCTATAAGGCCGGCCTTGCGCGCCGCGGCGAGGTGCCGCGCCAGGACCTCGAACCCCGCCGGGCCGAAGCGTTCGTAGAACGCGGCCTGAAACTTGACGGCCGCCGCCACTTCGCGCACCGCCGCCATCAGCTCGAAGCCGAACGCGGCCGTCGCCGCGACCGCGTCTTCCTTTTTCGCGAGCTCGGGGGGGAAGAGCGCCGGGTCCGGGTCGCAGCCCACGCACACCCGGCTATTTATCCGAAGTATGCGCTCGACCAGGCGGTCGGCGAAGTTGGAGGCGTTACTCACGCGGCGTCGCCTCGTAGTACGTTTCGACGGCCGACTTGACCTCCGCCGGCGACGCGGTAGCGGTGCCCATCTTGGCGACGACGACGGAGGCCGCGAAGTTGGCGAGCTGGGCCGCGGCGAGGTGGCTCGCCCCCGCCGCCAGCGCCGCCGCGAACGTCGCGGCCACGGTGTCGCCCGCGCCCGCCACGTCGTAGACCTCGCGCGCCCGCGTCGGGATGCGGCTCGTCGAGCCGTCGGCGGCGAACAGGACCATCCCGCGCTCGCCCCAGGTGATGAGGACCGAGTCGGCCCCGAGCATCTCCAGCAGCGCGGCGCCGGTGCGCTCGAGGTCGGGGTCGTCGCGCTCCCGGATGCCGGCGGCGGCCGCGGCCTCGTGATGGTTGGGCGTGACGGAGGTTACGTTTTTATACAGGCCGAAGTGGTTTTCCTTGGGGTCGACGCACACCACTTTGCCGGCGTCGCGCGCCCGGGTGATGACCTCCGCGGCGACGCGCGCCGTTATCGCCCCCTTGCCGTAGTCGGAGAGGATGACGCCGTCGGCGCGCTTAAGCGCGTCGGCGAAGTAAGCCAACAGCTCGTCTTCCAGCTCGGCCGAAATGTCGCCGTCGACCTCGCGGTCCAGCCGGACGAGCTGCTGCTGCCGCGCGATGACGCGGCCCTTCCACGTCGTGGGGCGGCCGGCGGCGACGATTAACCCCCGGACGTCCACCGCTCCCTCCTCCAGCGTGCGGCGCAGCTCCCGGCCGTTCTCGTCGTCGCCCGCGACGGCCGCCAGCTCCGCGGCCGCGCCCAGCGCCCGTACGTTGACCGCGGTATTGGCCGCGCCCCCCGGCCGCAAGACGTCGCGCTCCACCCGGACCACCGGCACCGGCGCCTCGGGCGAGAGGCGCGCCGCGTCGCCGAAGACGTAGTGGTCGAGCATGGCGTCGCCGATCACGAGGAGGCGCGTAGACGCGACGCGCTCCAGGATCTCGAGAAGTCCGGCCGGTTCCGGCATGACGTTATCAGCGCGCTCCACGGAAGACGAGTTCCTCCACCAGCGCGACCCAGACGTGGCCCATAACGGCGTGCAGTTCCTGGATGCGTTGGGGGTTGGTGGAGGGGATTATGATCTGGATGTCGGCGTGGCGCGCGGCCTCGCCGCCGTCGCCGCCCAGGAAGGCCGCGGTGAAGATACGGCGTTCGCGCGCCGTCTCCAGCGCCCGCACGACGTTGGGCGAGTTTCCGCTGGTGGAGAGCGCGACGACCAGGTCGTTGACGTTGCACAGCGCCTGTATCTGGCGGGCGAAGATCTCGGCGTACCCGTAATCGTTGGCGGCCGCGGTCATCACGGAGGCGTCGGTGGTGAGCGCGAGGGCCGGCATCGCCGCGCGCTCGTAATTTAGTTTGACGACGAACTCGCCCGCGATGTGCTGCGCGTCGGCGGCGGAGCCCCCGTTGCCCATCAGGAGGACCTTGCCGCCCACCACCACCCGCGAGGCCGTCTCCTGGGCGAGTTTCACCAGGTATTTATCTATGACGGGCAGGGAGCGGGTGGCGAGGTCGGCGGCCTCGCGAAACTGCTCGTGAACTTTGTCGAGTAACGTCATAAGGCATCATCGCCCGTTCTATTGAACGCGGGTGAAAGAGAGGCGCGTCGGCTCGTCTTCCAGGTGCCAATCGTATATGCGGCACTCGGCGGGGCGCGGCGGGCCGCCGTCCGCGACCAGCACCGGCGTCACCGTGGGGCGGGGCGCCCGGAGGCGCAATCCCCGGGCCAGCGCCTCGCGCCGGCCGCGCGCCCATAACTCGTAGCGCAGGATGTCGCGCCGGGCCTCGGCGTCCCGTCGGCCGCGTTTGAGCTCTATTATGTACAGCGCCGCCGGCGACGCGTAGACCAGGTCGATGCGGTTGCCGCGGTCGTCGATGCGCAGCTGGTTGAACGCCGGCCGGGCGTCCAGGTCGCGCGCGAGCGGCGTCTCCTCGCGGGCGAGGACGAACTCCAGCAGCGACTCGTCGAGCCGTTCGTATTGCAATATATACGCCAGATTGTCGCCGCCCACCGGCAGGCGCCCCTCGAGCGGGTAGGGACGAGGCGGCGGCAGAAACGGCATCGCCAACTGGCGCGGCGCCGCGGCCAGCGCCTCCGTTATGCATGCGCCGTCGGCCGGCAGGAAGGTGTAGACGCTGCGCTTGACGAAATCCGCCGGGATGAGTTCGACCCCCGACGCCCGGGCCAGCTCGTAGAGCTGCGACACCGATACGCGGCTGACTTCCGGGCCGGCCTCGAGCCGGACCACGAACCGGAACTTCTCCCGCCTCGAGCCGCGGGCCGCCGCTTCCCACACCGGCGCCGGCACCGTCGGCCCCAGGTACCGCACCGGCCCCCGGCAGGCGTACGGGCCGTACAGCGCGCCCGCCACCCGCTGGTAGAGGTACGCCGCGTCGCCGTCGCGCACCTGCGCCAGCTGGTTCACCGACGACGGCCGGACGCCGTAGAGCGCCGCCTCGTGGCACCTGGGGAAGTGGTCCTTCGTTATGAATACGTGCAGCATCGAGCTTGTTTTAAATAATTACGCGTCGGTGGGGTTTTTATTCTTGCTCCCGGGCGAAAGCCCGCACCGCGGCCGAGAGAAGCGGCACCATTATCTCGTGGTGGCCGGTGAGGGCCAGCGCCTCGCCGCTGCCGGCGGTGGGCCGCGCCAGCACGTTTTGCCGCGGCCGGTAGTGTTGTATCATATCCAGGTTGGCCGTGGTGAAATTTTCCACCGGCGGCTCCACGTTCCGGATAAGGTTGAGCGCCTTGACGAAGACCTCCGGCAAGAGCACCGCCGAGCCCACGTTGACGAAGACGCCGCCGCCGTCGAGCGATTTGAGCGCCGCCGCCAGCCGCCGGAAGTCGGCCAAGCCCGCCTCGCCCCACGCCGCGCCGTCCGCCGCCGGGTGTTGGTGGACGACGTCGGCGCCCAGCGCGACGTGGAGGGTAACCGGTACGCCCGCCGCTGCGGCCTCGGCCAGTACGCTCGCGTCGGCGTACCCGCCCCGTTCGGCGACGGCCCGGCCCGCGAGTACGGCCGCCGGCTCGCCCTCGTTCGCCGCCGCGGCCACGAGGGCGTTTAGCTCCGCGCCCGTCTCCTCGGCCAGGCCGAAGCGGCCCGCCGGCAGGTTGGCGGCCACGTCCTCCGACGTGGCGCCGAAGCGGCCTAGCTCGTAGTCGTGGATCAGGAAGGCGCCGTTGACGGCGAGGTGGGTTACGAACCCTTCCCGCAGGAGGGGAATGAGGTGCAGGCCCGCGCCGGTCTTGGCCACGTGGCCGCCCAACGCGAATACCACGCCCCGGCCGCTACCGTGCGCGCCCACTATCGCCCGCGCCAGCGCGAGCAGGGCGCGTGCCCCCAGCACGTCGGGCAGCGACGTGAGTAAAGGAGCGATGGCCGCCGGGTCTTCCGGCGGCCGTCGAAAGTCTTCTACCCGCACGAGGTTCCGTCGCTCCGCGAACGGGTAGGTTTTAACTTTGGAGAAATCTGATTCGTCCGCGGCCATAACGCGATGTGAGTTTACGACCCCAACGTGTACGACTCGAGTTTGACCTCGATATTGCCGATGGCGATCTTCGACTTCAAGATGACCGGCATCTTCTTCTCGTCGTCCGTTACCCAGATCCAGATACGACCTTCCTGTTTGAAGATGCCCTCCGTCTCCTCGAGCACCGGCTCGAGGACGATGGTATCGAACGTCCCGGCCGGTACCGTAACCTGTTCCTTGCGCAGGACTTTGATGACGATGGGCTTGGAGATTTTGCCGTCGGCGTAGTTCACCGTAACCTGGCTGCCGACCGGAAGGTCGAGAGAGCGGACGTAGTAGAAGCCGCCCAGCGCGTCGCGGGGTTCCGCGAGGGTGCGCATGGTGGTAACGCCGCGCGTGGCGGTCCGGTTGGGCGGGTTGAAATATATCACCTCGTCGTTCTTATACGTCCCCTCGACCAGGTGCTTTTCCGATTTCCAGATAGTGTAGTCCACGGCGTCGAGGTAGACGTCGATGCGGTCGCGGGTGTAGAAGAACGCCGAGACTTGGGGCCCGGAGGAAGCCGTGGATATGATGTGATAGACCTTGTGGCCGTTGAAGACCTTAACCCCCGGGACCGACAGCGTGGCCGTGCCGGCCTTCACGACGTCGGACCAGGATACCGAAAATACCAACTTCTCGCCGGCCTTGAAGGCCGCTCCGTAGCATAAACCGGCGGCGACTAAAACGACCAGGGCGACAATCGAGACGCTCTTTACCATTACGGGTCCTCCTACTTATGGGTCATTAAAATCTACCAGATTTGCAAATGGGTGTCAATTATATTCTGGCGACGGGCGGCCGCCGGGGCTCAATTTCGACTTGTTATTTATGTGAATTATCGTAACTTATCCTTAGGGATGACGGTAGACGCTTCTAAACACGCCCTCCACTTTTCGATGGCCGAGGCGGCCCTTTCGGCTCGTTTGTTCGGCGACGTGCGCGCCGCCCGGGAAGGCCGGCCGCTGGCGCCGGTCGTCGTCCTGGTGCGCTCCAACCTGGTCGCCCTCCAGCTCTCCCGCCGGCTGGCCCGCGAGGCCGGCGGTTTCGCCAACGTCCGCTTCCCAACCTTCGTCGACCTCGCCCGACGGCTGGCGGGCCCGGGGGACGACGTGCCGACCGGCGGCGAACGGGTTGTCTTCAGCTCCCTCGCGGCCGACCTGCCCGCCGAGTCGTTCTTCGGGCCGGTGAAGGACAAGGCCGGGTTCGCGGATACGCTCGCGGCCGCGGCCGAGGACGCCCGCCAGGCCGGCCTGGGCCGCTGGAATACCGACCTCAACCTGGGCGACAGGCTGACGCTGTTCGGCAAGCTCTTCGACCGTTACCGGGCGCGGTTGGCGGAGGGCGAGCGCGCCTACCGGGACGAGTACGACGTCTTTTCGGCGGCGACGGCTCGAGCCGCGGCCTTCGCCGACACCTTCGGCGCAGAAGAGCTGTTCGTATTCGGCTTTTACGACTTCAACGAGCTGCAGCGGCGCTTGCTCGAGGCCTTGAGCGGCCACGTTCGACTGGGGTTTTACGTACCCTTCGGCGAGGGGCGGGAATTCCGCTTCGCGCGCGCCACCCGGGATTGGCTCGAGGGCTTGGGGTTTCGGGCGGACGTCGCGGCGGCTGGCTACCAGTTCGGCGGCGGCGACGAACCGGCCCCGGCGGAGGACGTGAAAATAGTCTCCGCCCCGGACGCGGAGGCCGAGGCGCGCGAAGTCGCGCGGGAAGCGCTGCGGCTCAGCCGCGAGCACGGCGTACGCCTCGCCGAGATGGCGGTCCTCTACCGCGGCGACGAGACGTTGGCCGTATTGACGGAGGTCTTCGACCGCGTCCTCGCCGGCGACGACGGCCGCGGCAGATATTACATATACGGCGGCCGGCTCCTGACGGCCACGCGCGCGGGCGAGGGCGCGCGGCGGCTGCTCGAGCTGGCGTGGCACGCGCGGACTTCCCCCCGCCCCTTCGGCCGTCGCGAGGTGGTCGATTTCGTCGAGACGGTGCCGCTCAAGTCGGAAGCGGCGCGCGAGGGCGCTCGGCTCGAGCCGGCGCTGTGGGACGATATATCCGCGGCCGCCGGCGTCGTCCACGGCCGCGCGGAGTGGGCCGAGCGGTTAACGCGCTACGCCGCGGCGTGCGAGCGGATGTCGCCGGAGGACCGACGGCACGACGCCGCGGACGTAAAAGCGCTGGCGGCCTTTACGGAAAAATTATTCACCTATTTAGAACGGTTCCCGGCCCGGGGCTCGTGGCGCGAGTTCGCGGACGCGCTTCGCGACGTCGTAGCCGAGTACTTCGAGCCGTCCCGAGAACGTGAGGAGGTCCTCGGCCTCGCCCGCGGCATGGCCGCCTACGACGACCTCGTCGCGGCGCCGGTCCCGCTGAAAACTTTCGTCGAGACCTTCGCGCGCCGCCTGGCCGATACATCCGTACCCGCGGGCCGCTTCGAACGCGACGGCATCAATTTGATAAAAACGGACCACGCGCGCGGCCTCGCTTTCCGGGCGGTCTTCGTACCGGCCGCGGTCGAGGGGGCGTACCCCTTCCGGCCGTCGCAGGACCCGGTGACGTTGGACGCCGAGCGGGCCGCGTTCAACGAGCTCGCCCGGGGGCGGTGGCGCTTCGGCCTCCGGGGCGAGCGGCTGGCGGAGGAGCCGTTGATATTCCGCCTCGCGCTCGGCTCCGCCCGGGAGTTCCTCCGCGTCTCGTACCACCGCCTGGACGGCGGAGGCCGCGAGCGTTTTCCCTCCCATTACGTTTTAAAACTCGCCGCCGCGACGGCGGGGACGGCGTTCGGCGCCGAGGACTTCGACCGCGCGGCGTCGGCCTACCCGTGGTTCCGGCGGGTGGGGGCTTCGGAGGCGCCGGCCGCGGAGGACGCCGTCGACGAGGCCGAATACTGGGCCGGCCGCGCCCGCGAGCTGGGCGACGGGCCGGTGGCGGCGTACCTGGCCGCCGCGGACGAGCGGTACGCCTCGGCTCGAGACGCGGCCGCCTCCCCCCGGACGCCGGACCTGACGCCCTTCGACGGCTTGGTATCCTCCGAGGAGGGGAGGGGTTTCCTGGCGAAGCGCTACGGCCGGGGCGTGGTGCCGGTGGGCGCGTCCGATTTGGAGACGCTGGCGGCCTGTCCCCGGAAATATTTTTTCGGGAGAATTCTGCGGCTGCGGGCGTGGGAGGAGCCGGAGGAGGCGCTCGCGCTGCCGCCCGCCGCCCGGGGCAAGGTGGTCCACGACGTCCTGCGCGAGCTTTACGCCGCGGGGGCGCCGTCCGCGCTCGCCGGCGCCGAGCTCTCGGCCGAGGTGGCGCGCCTGACGGCCCGGGCGCTCGCCGCGCTGGAAGAGGAGGGGCAGATGCCGCGGCCTTTCGTCGTCGAGATGGAGCGCCGCCTGCTCTCGCGCAAGCTCGCCGCCTACGTACGCGAGGACGCGGAGGCCGGGGACGGCTGGGAGCCGGCCCACTTCGAGCTGCGGTTCGGCCGGCGGCCCGCGCCGACCGACGACGCGGCGTCCACCGAGAACCCTTTCCTTCTACATTTGCAGGATGAACCGGCGGACGGCGAGGCCGGGGCGACGGCGGCCGAGGTCCACGGCCGCATCGACCGCGTCGACCGCCGCGGCGACGGAGGCCGGGCGCTGGACTACAAGACGGGCCGGCGCGGCCGCTTCGTGGAGAGCGTCGACGGCGGCCGCCAGCTGCAGCCGCCGCTGTACCTTATAGCCTACGAGAAGCTGTTCGGCGCGGACGCCGCTTCGTCGCGGGCCGGATACTGCTTCCCCCTCGAGGACGGCAAGAAGTACAAATTCGTCGTCTCCGAAAAACGACCTCCGGACGTGGCGGCGGTCCGCCGCCTGGTCGCGGCCTTGCTGGCGTTGGCCCGCGACGGCGTATTCGTCGCCGGCCGCGACGGCTCGAGCCGAGCCGAGGGCGCCTGTCGGTATTGCGAATTCCGGGCCGTGTGCGACGCGGGCCCGGGCTACCTGAGCGCCGGGAAGTGGGCGTCGCCCGGGGCGGCGCGGCTGGCCGAACTCAGGGAAATTAAATAGGCGCAACCTATGACGCAGGGACTAACGGATAGCGAGGCGCGGGAAGCGGTCGTGGATTTGGGCCGGACTTTCTTCGTCGAGGCCAGCGCGGGCACCGGCAAGACGCGGCTCTTGTGCGACCGGGCGCTCGCCGTGCTGCTGACGCCCGGTTACGAGCCGTCCCGCCTCGTCGCCATAACGTTCACCGAGAAGGCCGCGGCGGAGCTGTCGGCCCGGCTCCGGGCGGCGCTCGAGGATTGGGCCGCCGCCCACCCGGACGACGAGCAGGCGGAATACGCGCTGGAGCGCTTCGACCAGGCGCAGATTTCGACCATTCACTCCTTCGCGGCCTCGCTGCTGCGGGAGCTGCCGGTGGAGGCCGCGGTCGACCCGGCCTTTCAGGTTCTGGACGGGGTGGGGGCTACGTTGCTCTTCGAGCAGGCGTGGGAGGAGTGGCTGCAGGCCGAGGCGGAGCGGGCGGACGGCGCGGCGCCCTGGTCTTCGGCGTGGGCCCACTTCGGCTCGCCCCGGCTCGATCTCCTGGAGCGCGTCGTGGCCGCGACGGCCGCGGAGCGCGACGTCGTCGACGTCGAGGGGTACGATATCCCCGCGCCGGACCCGGGCGAGCTGCGCGCGGCGGTGCGCGCCGCGCGGGCGCGCTTCGACGAAGTGCGCGACTGCTGCCTCGACCGCGGCGACGCGTGTTATCGCGCGTTCGCTTCCGTGGGCGAGCTGGCGCGGGCGATCGAGGCCGGCGACTTCGAGCGGGCGTGCTCGGTTTCGATAAAGGCCGGCGGGGCCAAAAAGAACTGGCAGCCGGGCGGGCTTAAGGACGAGTTAAACCAAAAATATTTACAGCCGGTGGCGGAAGCGCTGGCGCGCCTGTGCGACGACCGCCGCCGGGCGATGCTGCCGCCGCTTATATCGTGGCTGGCGGGCGCGGCCCGGGCGTTCGAGGGGCGCAAGGAAGAGCTCGGCGACCTCGACTTCCACGACCTGCTCCTCCGGGCGGCGCGCCTGCTGTGCCGCCGGGAGGCCGGCGCCCGCGAGTACTTCCAGCGCCGCTACCGCCACATCCTGGTGGACGAGTTCCAGGATACGGACCCGCTTCAGGTGGAGTTGATATTCTTCCTGGCGGAGGAGGGCGCGGCGGCGACGGCCTGGCGCGACGTGGCGCTGGTGCCCGGGAAGCTCTTCGTCGTCGGCGACCCCAAGCAGTCCATCTACCGGTTCCGGCGCGCCGACGTGGAGATATACGAGGCCGCGCGCGACGTCGTAACGCGCGAGGGCGGCGAAGTTTTGCGGCTAACGGACAACTTCCGCGCGGCGCCGCCGCTGGTGTCCTTCGTGAACGACGCGTTCGGCGGCGTCTTCGGCGAGGGCGACCCGCCGTATCAACCGGCCTACGGCCCGCTGACCCCTTCCCCTTATACCCGCGAGCGCCAGCGCGACGCTCCCGCGGCCCGGCTCCTGGAGGGCCCCGGCGGCGCCTTCGAGGCGGAGGGCGATGCGGCCGAGGCCGTCGCGGCGTTTGTCCGGCGCGCCGTCGACGCCGGCGAGTTCGAGGTCTACGACAAAGAGGCCGGCGTGCGCCGTCCCCTCGCGTACCGCGACGTAGCGCTGCTTTTCCGGCGGCATAAAAACGTGCCGTTGTGGGAAGCGGCGTTGGAGAAGTGGGAGGTCCCGTTCTACACGCTCGGCGGCCGGACGTTCTACGTGCGGCCGGAGGTCAAGGCGATGGCCGCGGCGGCGCAAGCGCTCGACAACCCCGCCGATGAGCCGGCGCTGGTCGCGACGCTGACGTCGCCCTCGTTCTCGTTCACCGCCGACGAGCTGCTGCGCTTCAAGTTGGCGGGCGGCGTTTTCGACTACCGCGTAGACCCCCCGCCGGCGGCGCCTGGGCGCTTCGCCGACGCCTTCGATTTATTGAGAAGGTTGCACGAAGGCCGCGCCGAACGCTCGCCGGCGGCGACGCTGGCCCGGTTGGCGGCGGGTACCGGCCTGCTTACCAAGGCCGCGCTGTGGGGCGACGGCCCGCGCGCCGTGGCCAACGTCCGCAAGGTCGTCGCGTCGGCCCGGAAGTTCGTCGAGACCGGCGGCGTCGGCCTGCGGGCGTTCGCGCGTTGGCTCGCCGAGATGGCCGGGCGCGAGGAAGCGGAACACGAGTCGCCCGCGCTCGAGGCCGGCGACGATTTCGTGCGCATCATGACGGTGCACGCCGCCAAGGGGTTGGAGTTCAACGCCGTCGTCTTCGTCGACTGGGCGCGGGACGCCCGGAAGAGCCGGGGCGAGACCGCCTTCGTCGACCGCCGGACCGGCCTGCTGCACGTACGCGCCGGCAGCGTGAGCGAGGGGACGCAGGTGCTTACGCCCGGGTACGAGGACGCGGCGGCGCGCGAGGGCCGCTTCGGCGAGGCGGAGGAGCGGCGGCTGGATTACGTCGCCGCGACGCGGGCGCGGGACCTCCTCGTCCTGCCGCGGATGGCGGAGGCGGGCGAGAACTCGCTCGCCGAGACGCTGGCCGAGGTCGAGGCGGCGGCGCGGTCCGTGGAGACGGTGCGCGTCGACCCGGCCGAGGAGCGGCGTCGGTTCCGGCGGCGGCCGGCCGGGGAAGCCGCGGCGCCGGAGCTCGGCCCCGACTACGAAGAGTGGAAGGACAAACTACCGGAAGAACTCGAGCGCGCCGGCGTGCCCGAGGCGGTAATCGCGGCCACGGCGTTGGCGCGGCTCGAGGAGGAGGAAGTCCCGCCGGCGCTCGAGGGGGCGCCGCCCTCGCGGCCCGACGCTCTCAAGCTGGGGTCGGCGCTGCACGCTGTAATGGAAGAGGTGGAACTGGGGACGGGGGCCGGCCTGGAGGAGCTGGCCGCGGCCGCTTGCGCTCGCGAGGGTTTGGGCGACGAGGACGCGGCCGCCGTGGCGGCCTGGGCGCGGGACTGCCTGGCGACGGCGCCGGTCCGGGAGGCCGCGGCCTCGCCGGCGTACTATCGGGAGGTGCCGTTCGCCGTGGCGGCGGAGGGCGCCGTCGTCACGGGGACGGCGGATTTGATTTACGAGACGGCCGAGGGGCTCGTTATCGTGGACTACAAGACGGACGAGGCCGGGGGGCCGGAGCGGGCGGAAGGTAAGTACGGCGACCAGATGGCGGTATATGCCGCGGCGCTGGCGCGAGTGACGGCTCGAGCGGTCGCCCGGGCGTACCTCGTCTTCCCGCGCGCGCCGGCGGGCGAGCGGGTGGTGGAACCGGCGCCGGCGGCGACGTTGACGGAGCGGGGCGAGGCGCTGCTCGGCGAGGCGCCGCGGCTGCTCCGCGACCGGGCGCCCCGCGAGAACTTTGGATAGTTCGATTTAAATTCGGGTCGTAATTAAGTTGCCGGCGTGTTTGTAATCTGTTATAATAAAAAAACAATTGGTACGAGTTTCAAAAGACGTAAAGAGCGGGGTGGTGTATATGTCGACCAAAAAGAAGACCGTCCGGAGACCGAAAGTACTGATGGGGTGGACGCGGATCGCGGATTTCCTCGAGTGCTCGGTGGCGACCGCCAAGAGGAAAGAACGCGAAGGTTTACCGATAGTCCGCGTCGGCGGCGCAGTGTGCTGCTTCCCCGAAGATGTCGTAGCCTGGCGGAAGGGGCGCCGGCGGGCCAGGAAATAGGGGGGAAGTAAACGGGCGGCGGTGAGGCCGGCCGTTTTGTATTCTCGCCGGCAGCTTTCCCGGCGGCGTGAGAGTCCACTTCGGCGTACCGTAACGCATACGTTCCCCTTGGGCTATGTCCTTTGAGGGCGACATCCAAGATTTTTCGCTCGCGGAAGTAATCCAAATTATCGGCCAGGGCCGGAAGACCGGGACCTTGTCGGTAGAGGGGGAACGCGAAACTATATGGGTTTATTTTAAAGACGGCAAGGCGGTCTTCGCGACGCCGTCGAACCTGCGCGAGCAATTGGGTACCATCCTGCTGCGGGAGGGGACGATAAACGAGGAACAGCTCGAGCTCGGCCTGCGGGCGCAGAAGAAGATGCACGCCGAGGGAAATCGCATTCGCCTGGGCACGATACTTGTGGCGATGGGGGCCGTCGACCGGTCGACGCTCGAGGGTAAAATAAGGCATCAGATCAGGGAGTCGATCTACGCCGCCATCGGCGAACGCGGCGGCCGCTTCCGCTTCTTCCCGGAGCTGGACCTGGAGGACGAGGATATATTGGTCTCGATGAACGTGGAGCATGTCATCCTGGAGGGAGCGCGTCGCATCGAGGAATGGAGCCAGATAAAGGACGTCATACGTTCGTACCACGAGGTGTACGTCATAAACCCCAACCCGGCGGCGGGCGGCTCCATCAAACTTTCGCCGTCGGAGTGGAGGGTGGTAAGCCTCCTGGACGGCAAGCGCGACATCTCGTCAATCGCCGAGGAGGCCGGCATGAGTCGGTTCGAGGTGTGCCGCGTCGTTTACGGCTTGATTAACACGAATATGATCCGGCTTATTGCCCTCGGTGGAAGCGAACCGGCGGTTCCCCATGCGAATTGACGTCGCCACGCCCGGACGGTAAAAAAGCGGCCCGTAAGGGCCGCTTTTCTTTTTGCCCGGGGCGGGACTCGAACCCGCACAGGAACTTATCCCACATGGCCCTCAACCATGCGCGTCTACCAAATTCCGCCACCCGGGCGCGGGTTTAATTTCTATCATATCCCCCCCGCGAAGTCAAATTAAATGGTTCAATACGTAACCCGCATCAGCGTCAAGCCCCGCGGCGGCGCCGGCGGCCCCAGCGCCGCGCGGTCTCCCGCCGCCAGCATACGCGCCACGTCGGCCGGCGCGAGCTCCCCCCGTCCCACCGCCAACAGCGTCCCCACGACGTTGCGGACCATCTTGTAGAGGAACGCGTTGGCCGTGACGTATATTTCCAGGCCGGTGAGCGTTTCCTCGATCCTGATTTCCGTGACGCGGCGCGTCGTCGAGTCGTAGTCGTCGGAGAGGTTACCGAAGGCGGCGAAGTCGTGCTCGCCCTCGAGGGCCGCCGCGGCCCGGCGCGTCGCCGCCACGTCCAGCGGCGCGGGCGAGTAGTAGGCGTGCCGGCGCGTGAAGACGGAATCGACGTACGCCACGGCGTAGCGGTAGGTGCGGCTTTGGGCCGAGTAGCGGGAGTGGAAGCCCGCCGGCGCCTCCTCCGCCGCCAGGACGCGGACGTCGTCCGGGAGCAGGCCGTTGAGGGCGCGTTCGAACTCGTCGGGAGTCATGTGCGAGGAGGTCTCGAAGTGGGCCACCTGGCCCGCGGCGTGAACGCCGGCGTCGGTGCGGCCCGCGCCGTGGACCCGCGTCGGCTCCTTGAGTATCGCCGCGAGCGCTTCCTCCAGCGTTCCCTGTACCGTTACCACGTCCGGCTGAACCTGCCAGCCGGCGTAGTCGGTCCCGTCGTACTCCAGCGCGAGTTTTATAATCCTCGTCACGGCGATGCGAACGGCGCGGCCGGAGGCCGCCGTTAAAGCGGCGCGAACCAGGCCGCCTTTAAATCCGGGAAAAGCCGGTCGCCCTCCTCGAGGCCGGCCAGGTAGTCCATTTCGTCCGGGCTCGGCGGCGCGCCCTCGCGCTCGCGGCCCAGGATTTCCAGCAGCCGCCGCGCCGACTCGTAGTGGCCGCGGATGCGGCTCTCGGCGTAGTCGCGCGCGGTCCCGGTGGTTATCAAAAACTGCCAATCGGAAGCGGCGAGCAGCATGAATTCGCGCAGCGCCTGCTCGAACAGCCGTTCGCCCGGCGGCGAGCGGCCCGCCGCGGCCTGTTCGACCAGCTTATCCTCGAGTTCGTATATCAACCGCCACGACCATTCAGTATCGGGATTCAGCCAGATGCCGTGGAAGCCGCCCTCGCCCCACGACCCCTCCGGCAGCGCGACGTCGACGTCGGGCGGGAAGCCCTCCAGGTATTCGCCGCACGTCGCGAGTTCTACGTCGGGGGCGGCGTCGAGGCGACGCAGGACCTCACCCAGCCAGGCCGGCCCCTCGTGCCACCAGTGGCCGAAGAGCTCGGCGTCGTACGGCGCCGCCAGCATCGGCGACGGCGCGCTATCCCGGGACAGGAGCTCCCGCACCAGCGAGGCGAAGTGGTCCGCGTTCTCGGTTATACGCGCCGGCACCTCGCCCGGGCGGTACGGTTCCTTGGCGTCCATACCGGCCGCGGCGGCGGTAACGCGCCAGTAACGCAGGCCGCCGGGGAAATGCTTCTTGTGGAAGTCCAGATACCAGCCGTCGCCCGGGTAGCCGTGCTCGCCGGACCAGACGACGAGGCCGGTCTCCGCGTCGCGCACGAAACAGGCCACGGCCGGGTCCGCGGCGCCGACGTAGTACGGCCGGTGCGACGTGAGGTCGGCCCCCGGCGTCGACGGCTCGGCCCCCGCTACCATCTGTTCGTATATCCGCCGCAGCGCCTCGAACCGCGCCGCGTATACGCCCAGCGTTTCGCCGCCCGTAAGCAGGTGGGTGTCGACGAAGAAGTACTTCAGGCCCGCGCGAGAAAGCGGTTCCTCCAGGCCGGGGCGGGGACGGGCCGGGCGCGCCGACCAGGGCTTCAGCGGGTAACGCCACTCGTAGGCCGGGCGGTAAGCGCACTCCGGCAGCCAGACGCCGGCGGGCGCGCGGCCGAAGTGCCGGCGGTGGGAGTTCACGCCGGCGCGGAGCTGCAATCCTATGGATTCCTCGCGGCCCAGGAGGGGGAGGTAGGCGTGGGTCGCGGCGCAGGTAACGAGCTCGAGCGCGCCCTCGTCTTGCAGCGCGCGGAACGCGCCGATTACGTCGCCGCCGAGCGCCTCCGTAAACTCGAGCCGGACGGCGCCGTAGAAGTCGCGCCACGAGTCGGCGAGCGCGGCCAGCTCGAGTTGGCCGGCGGCGTGGAAGGCCGCGGCGTCGTCGTGGGCGGCGCGAATTTTAATTTCGAGGTAGTCGCCCAGGCCGGCGGCGAACGCCGGGTCGGCGAGCTGCTCCGCCAGGACGGGCGTGACGCCCATCGTGACGCGGCCTTTTATTCCCTCGTCCAGGAGTTGGCGGAACGTTCGGATGAGCGGGAGGTAGGTCTCGCACGCGGCCTCGAAGAGCCAGTCCGTCCCGTGGGGCCAGCCGCCGTGCCCCAGGACGTACGGCAGGTGGCCGTGGAGCACGAAGCTGAAATAACGCCGGCCGCCGTTCTTCGTCGCCATTTAAATTCCTTCGGCGAATTTGCGCTCGAGCTCGGCCAGCAGCGCGGGGCCGTCGGCGCGGTCGCTTTTAAGGAAGGTCAGTTGGGAGTCGGCGCCGGTCTCGCCCGCGGCCACGCGCGCCGCCAGTCGCTCCAGGTACGGCCCCTCGTCGCCGGCGCGCTCCAGCAGGTGGTGGAGCGTGTGGCCAATGTAGTCCGCGCGCGGTACGGCGTCGCCGTAGAGGTGGAAGAGGCCGTCGAGGCCTTGCCGCCACGCGGCCTCGCGGTTCCGCTCGAGTTCGTCCTCCGTCATCGGCGGCATGAATTCGTCGTCGAGTATGGTCAAATAGTGACGCACCAGCGACCACACGTACGCCGCCGCGGCCACGGTTTCGGCGACCGCCTGCTGCGTGTCCATCACCCGCACCTCGAGCGTGGGGAAGCTCGAGCGGTGGCGGATGTCGCCGTAGTGGTCGCGCTCGCCCTCGACGCCGCAGCGGGCGAAGGACTTCAGCACGTCGGCCCAGTCGGCGAATTTCTCTATGACCGGCGGCGGGCCGACGGTGGGTACCGGGTCGTAGTACTCCAGCCGGACCGACTTCACGTCGTGGTACTCGCCGAGGTAGAAGGGCGCGTTCACCGAGAACGCGACCAGGTCCGGGATGTGCCAGCGCAGGCGGTTGACGACGCCCACGCGCGTCTCCGGGCCGTCGAGCGATACGTGGAGGTGGAAGCCGAAGTGCACGCCGTCGCCGCGGAGCGCGCCGCCGTCGATAAGGCGACGGAAGCGCGGCGTCTCGACCAGCTTGCCCTGTTCCATCGGCGCGGTGGGATGGACGCCGCTCGAGATGACGCGCAGGCCCAGCGCCGCGGCGGCCTCGCCTACCACCCGCCGCAGCTCCGTCAGCGAGCGCTCGACCGCCGCGGGCGAGTCGCAAACCGGCGTCGTCACCTCCACTATGCAATAGTGGAGGTCGCGCTTGACGCGGTCGGGTTTGTAGCGGTCCGGGACGCGCGCCAACACGGCGTCGACCTCGTTGGCCAGCGCGCCGTCGGCGTACAGGAGCGCAAACTCCTCCTCCACGCCGAAGTGGAGTTGGGAAGACGTTTTCATAATCGCGGGAGTTGCGAGGATTTTATTAAATTATACTAACGAAGTAAAGGAAAAAGGGGGAACGGCGCCGGCGGCGAACTCTGGAAATAAACGCTTGACAACTTATCCCATATTAATATACTATTCGCCGTAGTGGAGGTGTTCGTCGGGACGGAGTTTTGCCGGCGTTAGGCCGGCGCGTTTGGGTAAGGGATGGAAAAAGAGGCGAGCGATGAGAACTGCTGCGTCGTTGGCGGCGTTGATATGTATGGGCGTCGTGGGCGCGTGGTCGGCGGATTGTATCGTCGACGGCGCGCCTTCGCATTTTGCGGCCGCCGCGCGGGCCGGGAGCGACGCGACGCTCGAGCTCAAATGGGACAACGGTACCCGGTTGGCGTTTTTCGCTACCGGGACCGGCGCGGGCTATTGGGTCGGCAACGATTGGGACCTGAGCGCCATTCCGCGTTACCGCGCGATTACCAAGATAAAAGTATATTCCTGCGGAGATTGGCCCAACCGCCGATGGGACGGCTTCCGGCTAGGCATTTACGCGTTCGCGGGGGGAACGCCGGGCTCGCTCTTGTGGGGGCCCACGTACTTCAAACCGACAAGGACCGGCGACGGCTGGTGCAATTACTCCATGGGTTGGACCCTTCCCGCCGGCAACCGGGCGTTCGCCGCGGCCGCCGAGCTATATTACAACTGGCCCAACTGCGACTCCTTCGCGTTGGACACGAACCCGACGTTCCTGAACCACTCGTGGAGGTGCCAAAACGGTAGGTGGGAGAAGCTGCCCAGGCTCGTCGGCGACTTCCGGAACTTGATGTTACGCGTGGTCGTTAACAACACCGCCTTCGACATAGCGCCCACGAGCGTGGGCCGCGTCAAGGCGCTGTATTACTAACGGGCGAATACCCCGGCGAAGTAACCGTCGAGGCTCTTTTTTAATCTGCGAGGGACGCCGGCCGCGCCGGTTTGTTTTTCGTTGTAAAATCGGCCAGGATTTGTTAGGGTTTTTCATATAGAATAAGACTTTTCCGGCGGCGTACCGGCGTCGAAAGGGCCGGCGCGCCGTTAACGGCGAGGAGGTTTGAGTTATGGCTAGTCGAAATACGGTCGTTGTTTTCGCGGCGTTGGCCGCGGTCGCGGCGTGGGCGGCGGACGTAGTCGTCGCGCCGACCGTTGCCGACGTTCCCCCCTCCGCTTTTGACGCCGGCGACGGGCCGTTGGAGCTGAAGTACGATAACAATACCCGGTCGTTCTTCTTTTGCGACTTAACCGGCCGCGGCCGCTGGGTCGGCAACGATTTCGACCTGAGCGCCATTTCGGATTACCGCGCCATCATGAAGATCAAGGTATATTCCTGGCCGGATTGGCCCAACGGTAAATGGGACGGGTTCCGCCTCGGCATCTACGGGTACGCCGGCGGACAACCGACCTCGCTTCTGTGGGGCCCCAAGTACTATAAACCGACGAGGACCGGTTACGGATGGTGCACTTGTTCGGTGGGTTGGACCCTCCCGCCGGAAAACAAAATATTCGTAGCGGGCGTGGAACAATATTACGACTATCCGGACCTGGACCCCATGACCTTGGATTCCAACCTGACGTTCGCGGGTCATTCGTGGCTGTACGAAAGCGGCAGTTGGAGTAAACTGCCCGGCGTCATCGGCTACCGGAACCTGATGTTGCGCGTCGTCGTTAACAACGTACCGGTGGATATAACGCCCACCAGCGTAGGCCGCGTCAAGGCGTTGTATTATTAGCGTAGAGGGGATGCGGGTGAACTAAGCGGCCGGGGCGTACCGGCCGCCCGAACGGAGGTGAGGAAATGAAAAGGTTCTTGTTATGGGCAGCGGTCGTCGTTTTGTCGGCCGCGGCATGGGGTGCCGAAGTAATCGTAGCCCCGGCGGCCTCGGGTACGTCGCGCGACGGTTACGACGCGGCGTTGGAGCTTAAGTACGATTCCGGTAAGCTGCAGTACTACACCACTTGGATATCCGGCGCTAACGCCTGGGCCGGTAACGACTTCGACATAAGCTCGATATCCGCTTATCGGGCCGTCGTAAGGGTTAGGTTATATTCCACGGCGGTTTGGCCCAACGCGCGTTGGGACGGCTTCCGCGTCGGCATTTACTCCTACGCCGGCGGGACGGCCGGGTCTCTTTTGTGGGGGCCCAAATATTTCAAACCGTCGCAAACCATCTCCGGGTGGTGCAATTGCTCGGTGGGTTGGACCCTTCCATCGGGTAACGACGAGTTCGTCGCGGCCGCGGAGCAATATTACAACTACCCCGACGTCGACCCGTTCGGCGTGGACGACAACGCGGTGTTCCACGGTCACTCGTGGCAGTACCTGGGAGGAAGGTGGCAGGCATATGCGGGC
>DATKVX010000090.1 GCA_035529855.1 bacterium | reverse complement strand
TTTAAGCTGCATAAATAAAACGCCCCGCGACGCGGGCGCGGCAAGTCGTAATTTTTAACATAAAAAGGTTTTTAAAGCAACCTTAAAAGCCGTTTGGCCTTTTACTACCATTTAAAAATGCCGCCCGGGCGGGCGGCTTTTTCGTTGGCTCGTGGCTCGAGTCATCGGCCGGCGGCGGTCCAAATTGCTACCTTAGGTAATCGTACTATATAGGATGTCTATTCCTCGTGCTCGGGTTCTTTGAGCGTCACTATCTCCGGGAGGTTGCGGTATCGGCCCGCGTAGTCCAGGCCGTAGCCGACGGCGAAGACGTCGCCCAATTCGAAGCAGACGTACCGGAGCGGGACCTCGACGCGCTGCATCGCCGGCTTGTAGAGCAGCGCGCAGATATGGATGCTGCGCGGCTCGCGGATGCGCAGGTGGTCCACCAGGAACGCGGTCGTCAGGCCGGTGTCGACGATGTCCTCGACCACCAGGACGTCGCGGCCTTTGACGTTCACGGCCACGTCCTTCGTCAGCACGACCTCCTCGGTGGTCTCCGCGCCCTCGCCGTAGCTTATTATCTCCGCGAAATCGACCGCCATCGGCAAATCGACGGCGCGGATGAGGTCCGCGGCGAAGACGAACGCCCCCTTGAGCACGGTCACTACGACGAGGTCCTTGCCGGCGTAATCGGCCTTTACCTGCCGCCCCACCTCGGCGACGCGCTCCGCCAGGATGTCCCGGTCGTACAGGACCTTATCTATGTCTTTTTTGTAATCCATAACGGGTCCTTTCCCGGCCGGCGACGGGGCCCGCCCGCCGCAGCCATCGCACGTGGACCGCCGGCTCGCCGGGCGCCGCCGCGGCCCCCTCCGCCAATACGAGCCCCGGTACCCACAGAATCCCCGAAACCCCGCAAACCACCGGTCGGCGCCGCTTTTCCTCCGCCGGCACTTTCGCGTCGACGAAGACGTCTTGGAGTTTTTTCGTGCCGCCCAGGCCGGCGGGCCGTACGCGGTCGCCGTCGCGCCAGGCCCGAACGAGCAGCGGCGCCGCGCCGAAGCGTTCGTCGAGCCAGACTTCGGCCAGGCCGCGGCCTCGCAGCTCCGCCGGAGCCCGTGCGAGCGCCGCGTCGATTTCGACGCCGGCCGGCGCTACCAGCGTACGCCCGGGGACCGCGACTTCCGCCGACCAATGCCGAAGCGCCGGCTCGGCCCTCGTTCGCTGGAAGTACACGCCGCCCGCCGTGCGCCGCGCCTTGACTCCCCTCGGTAGGTCGACCGCGCCCCCCTTCGCCAACGCCAGCGTCGCCGCGACGTGTTTGCGTTCCAGGCCGCGCCTGGAGCCGGCTAGCTCGCCGTAAAGCTGCCGCACCGCGCGGCCGCGGAGCGCCTCGGGCAGCGCCGCCGGGAAGGCCGGCGCGAGGTCAATTCGACCCTCAACGCGGCCCGCTATTAGGCGGGATAGCAGCGCCGCGGTCCTTCGCTCCAGCGCCGCTTCGTCCGCTCGAGCCGAGGCCGCGAGCGCCGCGAACGACGCCCGTACCCCCGGTACGCGGGCCTCCAGCGTCGGCAGGACCTCGAGTCGGAACCAGTTTCGCAGAAAAGACGGGTCGCGGTTGGTAGGGTCCTCGCGCCACGGGACGCCCAGCTCGCCGAGGTAGGCCAGGACGTCGGCGCGGCTGCGCGCCAGGAGGGGCCGGACGAATATACCCGCGGCGGGCGGCATCGCGGCCAGGCCCAGCGTCCCGGCGCCCCGCGTCAGGTTAAGCAGGACCGTCTCGGCCTGGTCGTCGACGGTGTGGCCCAACGCGACGGCATCGGCGCCGAACTCGCGGGCGGCGCGTTTGAGGAACGAGCGCCGCGCGAGGCGGCCGGCCTCTTCGGTCGAACGGCCTACGCCGGCGGGATGCGACGGCACGTCGACGCGCGCGCCGAAGAAGGGGAGCCCCAGCGACGCGGCCTGCTCCCGCACGAACGCGGCGTCGTCGGCGCTTTCGGGCCGCAGCGCGTGGTCGAGGTGCGCGACGCCCAGGCGCCACCGCTCGGCGGCCGCCGGCGCGTTGAGGGCATGGAGCAGCGCCGTCGAGTCCGGGCCGCCGGAGGCGGCGACGAGTGCCGAGGCGCCGGGGGGCAATAGGCCCTCCCGCCGGCACCACGCCAGCACCTCATCCTCGAATCCGGCACTCATTTTACTTCGGCGTCATAGTCGCGACCGGTAAAATCAGCTCCGGAAGCGAAACGCCGCCGTGGTAGAAACCCCCTTCGAACCGCCGGTGGTATTCGCGCAGGTGATGGGAGAAGACGAGGTGGCGGTTGCTCTGCGCCAGCACGTACGTCTTGGCGAGGTAGTCGTCGGGGAGGCCGAAGTCCCCGGGGCGACGGACCAGGAAGGCCCCCTCGCCCTCGGGGCGGAGGTCCCGGCCTACCCAGTACCGCGGCGTCTTGGTCGCGTCTTTGTCGGCGTACACCACGGCCGGCGCGTCGGTGAGCGTCGAGCCGTGGTCCGAGGTGAGTACTACCACGGCGTTTTTGTCCTCGGCTATTTTCCTCAACAGCTGCTCGAGCGGCGAGCCGAGGTACCAGGTAAGGGCGAGGCGGGGGAGCGCTTCGGCCGTGGGGGCGAGCGAATCGAACGCGCCGCCCCGGCTCGACTCGTGCGTTACGGTGTCGATGAAATTGAAGACGAAGGCGGTGAAGGGGCGCGGCGACAGCGTATCGATTATTTTCCGGGCTTTCTTCTCCTGCTCGCGGTTGGCGAATTTATAGTAGCGGACCTTTTTGGCCTTGGGCGCGTGGCGCGCGGCGTGGTCGGAAAGAAACTGCTCTTCGTGGCGGTTCAACGATTCGCCCAGGCCGCTCTCTTCCCGGAATGCTTCCTTATACGCGGCCGCCATCTCCGCCGGCTTCTTACCGGCGAAGATGGCGTTGCGGGCGTACAAGGTGGAGGACGGGACGGCGCCGCAGTACAAGGACCGTTCGATGCGGTACAGCTGCCCGAGGCGTTCCTCGAGCAGCAACCATTGGTCCAGGCGAAGGCAGTCCACGACGACGAAGTAGACCGGGCGCCCGGCCGCGATTTGGGGGAAGGCGAACTCGTCCAGGACGTTCCAAGAGAGGGGAGGCGCGCCTTCCTCTCCGGCTACCCACGACGGGTAATTTTCGCACGCGAACGCGGCGAACGTCCTGTCCGCCTCCGCGACCAATTCGTTTTGGAGGGGCGCCAACGCCTGGAGTTCCAAATCGCCGATCTCGCGTTGGGCGCGGCATATATCCAGGTAAAGGTCCGCCCAATCCCGGAACGTAGCCGCCGGGTCGTTTATGACGAGCTGGGCGCGGTTGTAGTATTCCCCCCACGACCCCACGAAGCGGTCGCGCCGGAGCCGGTCGAGTTCCAGGATTTTTTTAAGGGACGAGAGGATCTGGTGCGGGTTCACCGGCTTCACCAAGAAGTCGTCGGTCTCGCCGAAGTAGGCGTCGTCCATCAACGTCTCTTCGGTCGATTTCGTGACCATAATAACCGGTAGCGACGCGTCCACGGCCTTGAGCTCCCGCAGCGTCTCGATGCCGTCCATCCCCACCATTATCTCGTCCAGCAGGACGGCGTTGAAGGATCGCTCCTTCACCAACGCCACGGCGTCCGGGCCGTTGGTGAGCGTCGTCACGCGGTAGCCGCGGTTCTCGAGGAATTGGATCTGCGACTTCAGGAGGTCGATCTCGTCGTCGACCCACAGGATTTCGGGACGTCGTTCCTCGTTCATATTATTACTTGCCTTCCGGTTCTTCTTTGAGCGATAGGCCGAGTTCGTCGAGCTGCTCGCGCGCCACCGGCGCCGGCGAGCCGTCCATCGGCGATGACGCCCGCAGCGTCTTGGGGAACGCGATGACCTCGCGAATCGATTCCTCGCCGCACATCACCATTACCCAGCGGTCGAGGCCCGGCGCGATGCCGGCGTGGGGCGGCGTGCCGTACTCCAACGCCCGCAGGAAGAAGCCGAAGCGGCCTTCTATCTCCTCGTCGGTATAGCCGAACGCCTTGAATACCCGCCGCTGCAGCGCGGCGTCGTGAATACGGACGCTGCCCGAGCCGAGCTCGACGCCGTTGACGACGACGTCGTACGCCCGCGACAACACGTCGAAGGGCGCGGCCTCCAACTTGTCAGCGTCCTCGAGGCGGGGCGATGTGAACGGGTGGTGCGACGGCACCGGTTCGCCCGTCGCCGCGTCCCGCTCGAAGAGCGGGAAGTCCGTGACCCACAGGAAGTGGAACCCTTCCTCTTTTTCGACGTTCAACATTTCCGCCAGCGCGAGCCGTACGGAGCCCATCGCGACGGCGGCGGTCTCGAACGGGCCGCCGCACGCGACGACGGCGTCGCCCTCCCCGGCGCCGGTTTTCGCGAGCAGCGCCACCGCGGCGCCGTCGTCGAAGAACTTCGCCAGCGCGCCGGAAAGCGCGCCCCCCGGGCCGACCTTGAACGAGGCCAGGCCGCCGGCGCCGTCGGCTCGAGCCGTGGCCTCGAGCTCGTCGACCTGCTTGCGGCTCAAACCCCCGGGTACTCGGAGGGCGAAGACGCTACCGCCGGCGTCGATTATTTTACAAAATATTTCGGAGGAAGTTTCCGCGAATATATCCGTCGCGTCCTCGAGGAGGAGGCCGAAGCGCGCGTCGGGCTTGTCGCGGCCGTAGCGCGACATCGCCTCCCGCCACGTGAGCCGAGGCCAGGGCGTCGCGAGCTCGACGCCGATGCCCTCGCGGAAGGACGCGGCGAAGACGCCCTCCGTAACGTCGAAGATGTCCTCCTCGTCGGCGAACGACATCTCGACGTCGAGCTGGGTGAACTCCGGCTGGCGGTCGGCGCGCTGGTCCTCGTCGCGGAAGCAGCGCGCTATTTGGAAGTAGCGGTCCACCCCCGCGGCCATCAGCAGCTGCTTGTACATCTGCGGCGACTGCGGCAGCGCGTAAAATTTCCCGCGGTGGACGCGGCTGGGGACGAGGTAGTCCCGCGCGCCCTCCGGCGTCGACCGCATCAGGATGGGCGTCTCGACCTCGACGAAGCCGCGCGCGGACAGGTAGTCGCGGATGGCCTTGACGGCGCGGTGGCGGACGGCGAGGGTGCGCTGCATACGCGGCCGGCGGAGGTCCAGATAGCGGTACTCGAGGCGCAGGTCCTCGTGGACCTGTAGGTCCTCTTCGGCTAAGTTGAAGGGGGGAGTCTTGGCTCGAGCCAAAACCTCCAACTTGCGCACGTGGAGCTCGACCGCGCCCGTCGGGACGTCGTCGCGGCGCATCCCCTCCGGCCGGAGGCGCACCTCGCCGACGACGCGGACGACGTCCTCGCCCTTAAGCTTCGAGGCCGCCTTGTGCAGCCCCTTGCCGACCGCCGGGTCTACGACGAGCTGGGTGAAGCCGTAGCGGTCGCGCAGGTCGACGAAGAACAGGCCGCCCAGGTCGCGGCTCTTCCAGACCCAACCGCACAGCGTCGCCTCGGCGCCGACGTTATTTTCGTTCAGTTCGCCGCAGCTGTGGGTTCGTTGCATCCGAAATACCTTCCTCGTGGCGCGGGGTGTCTTGAGTGGCGTCGGGTGTCTTGAGTGGCGTCGGGTGTT
>DATKVX010000089.1 GCA_035529855.1 bacterium | reverse complement strand
TACTCCGGCGCCTTTATCAAAAAGAGCCGGCCCTTGTGGTTATCAAATACGATATCCCCGTTCGGGCCCCACGACGCGTACCGTATTTTTTCGTATTCCAACCTCGGCGGACACATCGTGAGCGGCCGGAATATCCCGGTCTTTAGCTCGTACGTCCCCAACTCGCCGACGCCGCTGCGCGGGTAGCCGTAACCCATAAGGATGTACTTCCCGCCGGGTGACCAGGCCAAAGCCCCCGCCCAAAATCTCTCGATACCCGCGGGCCATATGACCTCGAACCCGGTTCCGTTCACGTTGATGAGCGCAAGGTTAATGTCCTTATAATGCTTTAAATTGTCGAAGAGGTAAAACGCGATTTTTTCGCCCCCTGGCGACGGCAGCGGCGGCCCCACTTTAAGAAGCGGGTCGCGGTATAAAACGCCCAACTTCCCCTCGTTGAGGTCGTAATACACGCCGTATCCCTTCCTAGGTTCATAAGCGTAAGAAAAATAAACTTTATCGCCGTTCGGGCCCCATCGGGGCGTAAACGCGTTCTTAAACTCGAGCCGGTGGTGCTCCGAGCCGTCGGGCCGGCACAACCAGATATAGCGCGCCGATTCACGGTCACTCATATACGCGACCCACTCGCCGGTGGGGGACCACGTCGGCCTCTTCGCGCAGTTGCCCTCCACTATAACCTTTATCTTCCCCGTCGTCAAATCCAGTATCGCGAGGTCCGCGGCCCGGGCGAAAATGCCGAACCGGTAACTTACGACTACCTTGGTGCCGTCCGGCGAGAAGGAAGGCTCGTAGCACTGCGGCTCCACCCCCCGGGGTTCCCATAACAACCGCCGGCCGTCGTCGCCCTTAACCGGCGGCGGCACGTACGGCCCCGGTAGCGTAGACGCTGGCTCATCTTCGCAGCTTACCAGGCCGCCGATAACTACGAGGCCGAGCCAATACGCCGCCACCCGCCGCCACATTCTACTCCGGCGCCCTTATTAAAAAGAGCCGGCCCTTGTGGTTACCGAATAGTATGTCGCCGTTCGGCCCCCAAGAAGCGTACCGTATTTTCTCGTATTCCAACCTCGGCGGACACATCGTAAGGGGGCGGAATATGCCGGTCTTAAGCTCGTACGTTCCCAACTCGCCGACGCCGCTACGGGGATAGCCGTAACCCATAAGGATGTACTTCCCGTCGGGGGACCAGGCCAGCGCCGCGGCCCAATACCTCTCGATACCCGCGGGCCATATCACCTCGAGCCCGGTCCCGTCCGCGTTGATGAGCGCGAGGTTAATGTCCTTATAATGCTTTAAATTGTCGAAGAGGTAAAACGCCAATTTCCCCCCCCCGGGCGACGCCAAAGGCGGGCCCACATCGAGAAACGGGTCGTGATACAAAATAAGCAACTTCTCCTCGTCGAGGTCGTAATACACGCCGTACATTTTCCCCCCCGATTTATAAGCGTGGGCGAAGTAAATTTTATCCCCCTCCGGCCCCCAACGCGCCGTACGGGCCCATTTATAATCGAGACGGCGGTTTTCCGAGCCGTCGGGCCGGCACAACCAGATATAAGGGGCCGATTCCCGTTCACTATTATACGCGATCCACTCGCCAGTAGGGGACCAAGAAGGCCACCTGGCGCAATTGCCCTCCACGATAACGTTTATCTTCCCGGTAGTCAAATCCAGTATCGCGAGCTCCGCCGCTCGAGCGAAAAAGCCGTAACGGTAACTCACGACCACCTTGGTCCCGTCCGGCGAAAAAGAAGGCTCGTAGCACTGCGGCTCCACCCCCCGGGGTTCCCATAACAACCGCCGGCCGTCCTCCCCCTTCACCGGCGGCGGCACGTACGGCCCGGGCAGCGTCGACGTCGGCACGTCTTCGCAGCTTACGGCCGTCGCGAGTAAACCTAAAAATATTACTACCCTGGCGTACGTCTTAACTTTGACCATAGCTTTTTTAGGGTTAACCCGCCCCCGCCTCCGGCGGGGGCGGGTATTCTGTTACGCTTAGTGGATTACGCACTTATTGGCCGCGGTTACATTACCGGCGCGGACGCGGTAGATGTATACGCCCGGCGGAACGCGGCCTCCCGCGCTCGACGTAAGGTCCCACGCCACCTCCGCCACGCCGTCGCGTACCGGTACGTCGAAGGTCCGTATCCTGCGGCCGCTGATGTCGTAGATGATAAGCTCGGCTCGCGTCGCCTCTTTCGAGGACAACTCTAAGCGAATCGTCGTCGAGGAAGAAGCCGGATTGGGCGCGTTCTGCGCGAGCCTCAAGGCCGGGGCCGCGGCCGCGGCCGGGTTGCTCGAGCCGTCGCCGCCGCCGTCGCGAACATTATCCCACGCGATCGTTTCGCCCTCTTCCTAATAAAATCTGAATGCCGGGGTCAAGTACTTATAACCTCCGCTAATATAATTTATCTCCCCGCCCCGTTTGTCAAGTACTTATTTATATATTATTTATTTAGTATTGTAAATCGCCCGCCAATATAAAAGGCGGCTCTATTGAGCCGCCTTTAAATAATTTACGCTAACTTCACTCGAACGCCATATACCCGAAGCGCCGGGGGTCGAAGCCGATGGGGTACTGCCAGTCCGCGGAGCTCCCCTTGGCCTGCTCCTTGCGGCGGAAGTTCGCCCGCCACTCGTCGCCGGCGACGACGCCGTCCGCGCCCAGCGTCGCGACGGGAATCGCGGCCTCGAACGTCCAGTAGCCGGAGCCTCGAGCCGTGGCCACCTCGCAATCCGCGTTCCACGCCTCCACACCCTCGGTGTCCAGCTCCATCGGTTCCTCGAACGTGTACGCAATATCGTATATCACGCCGTCGGCGTTGACGTAGAGCTGGTAGAAGACGTTCTCGGCCGGGTCGGGGAGGAAGAAGAAACCGACGCAGTCGTCGGACGGCACCATCGCGTCGCGCTCGGCGGCGTTCACTACCAGCGCTTCCATATCTTCCTGTTCGCACCGCGCGGCGACGTAGAGGTTCTCGTCGTCGTAGCCGAAGTAGAACGTCGTCGGGTCTATCGTGCAAACGGTGCCGTCGGGGGCGCAGAAGTAGGCCGCGGTCGCGGCCTCGAGCCAACACGCGTCGCCCAGCTCGCCGTCTACCGTCGGCCCTGACGTAACCGCCTTTACGGGTTGCGTCCGGCACGCCGGCAGGCCGGTTTTAAATTCGTGCACCAACTCGCCCCGGTAGGGATAGGCCACCGTCACCTCGGGCAGCGGGTAGAGCTCGCCCGCCAACGTCGCGACGAACTCGAGCTCGGCGGAATCGCCGGGCGCGAGCGTTACCTCCCGACTCACCGGCTCGAGCGTCCAGTTGTCGGGGACCTCCCACGTCACCGGCGTCGCGATGGCGTCGGCCGTGCCGTTCTCGATTAAAATCGTAAAAGTCGCCTCTTTATCGCCCTCGGCGAAAAGGAACGACGGTACCCGCAAGTACTCGGTCTCGAACTTGTCGATGGTCTTGAGGTCCGCGACCAATACCGTATCGGCCGGCGCCGCCGAGCCCTTCTTCAACACCGTCCACTCGAGCTCGTCGCCCCGCACCGTGCACCACACGTACTGGAAGAAGGCGCCGGGGTATTCGGCCTCTTCCTCTATGCCGCCGCCGCTCGAGCCCACGATGGTGTACGGGATGCCGTCGTACTCGGCCGCGGCGTAAAGGTGGTAGTGGCCGTTGAAGACGGCGTCAACGCCGTACTCTTTAAAAATATCGTGCAGCGGGTCCGGCTCGCCGTCCGCCAGCGTTTCGTACCAGTACGGGATGTGGTGGAGAACGACGGTCAGGCGGTCCTTCTTGTGTTTGGCGAGGTCCTTCTCCAGCCACTCGCGGTAGCCGCTCTCCTCAAGCCACTCCTCGCTCGTCCCCCACCGGCCGGTATCGAGCGTTACGAAGTGCACGCCCTCGTAATCGAACGAGTAACAGGGGTCCCGCTTCGTGCGCTCCTCCCAAACCTCCAGCATAACGTCGTTGTATATATCGTGGTTGCCGGGGCAGACGTAGAACGGCGCCTCCAGCTTGCCGGCGATTTCCCAGTATTCGTCCCATTGCGCCTCGAGCGTTGGAACGTCCTCGCTGTAGCCCTCGATCTGGTCGCCCACGGTAACGACGAGGTCGGGCCCCAGCAGGTTCACCTCGTCGACGAGCTCGCCGTAGACGCCGGGGACGTGGTCGCCGGTCCGGTCGCCCAGGATGACGAAGTTAAAGTCCTCGCGGGCGGCGGAAACCCCAGCCGCGACGACAAACGCTAACGAAACGACGAACGTGAAACGTTTCATTCAACCTCACCCTCTCGTTGTTAACGTAACCTTTGTACGGTTAATAGCGTATTATCTAACGGGCCGCGGCCTCGAGCGCGAGAAGCTTACGCTTGAGTTCCGACCCCCCGGCATATCCGCCGAGGCCGGAGGAGCCGACTACCCGGTGGCAGGGGATTACCAGCGGGATGGGGTTGGCGGCGCAGGCCGCGCCCACGGCCCGGGCCGCGCTCGGCGAGCCGAGCCGCTCGGCGATTTCGCGGTACGTCGCCGTCGCGCCGTACGGAATCGCGCTCACCGCCTCCAGGACCTTGAACTGGAACGGCGTCACGCGGATGTGGAACGGCACGGCGAACTCGCGCCGCTCGCCGGCGAGGTACTCTTCGATTTCGGCGCGGCCTTGTTCCATCTCGGGCGTGCCCCGCTCGAGGAGCAGGAACGCCGGGTATTTCTTTTTAATATAGGAGAAGAAGCGGCGGCCGTCGCCGCCGGGCAGGCCCACGGCGGTTATGCCGCCCGCGCTCCCCGCGGCCCGGAAGACGCCCCACGAGGTCGGGAATTCGGCGTAATACAAACTGGAAACGGTGGAATTCACGTCGGCCTCCCCTGCGTCGGTGGAGCTTTTATAACATACGGGGAGGGCCGAAAAAAGGGGAAACGTACGTTTTCCCGATTTTTCTTGACCCGCGCGGGGATTTTTGCTAAAATAAACCAATTAGTCAAAAATTGAACTCAGGAGTTCAAATACGAGCAGGTAAATATGAGAAAATGGATAGTAATTGGCGTGACCGCGGCCGTGCTCGTCATCGTCGTCGTACTGGCCTTGGCGCGGGCCGCCAAAAAGCGTGAACAGCAAGAGGAGTTTTCGCAGCGCCGGGAAGTCGCCGTCGCCGTCGAGGTCACCCGGCCCGAGGTCGGTACGATAGAGGAAACCAAAATGTATTTGGGGACCGTCGTCTCGACGGAAGAGGCAACGGTTTTCTCCAAGATCCCGGGCAAAGTGGTCTCGGTTCCCGCGAAGGTGGGCGCGCGCGTCGGCGCCGGCGCTACGGTAGCGGTTATCGACTACGACCAACCCGGCATGAAATTCCGATACTACTACGCGTACTCTCCCCTAAACGGCGAAGTTGCGGACGTCATGGTCAGCGTCGGCGACATGGTTTCGCCGTCCACGCCGCTGGCCGTAGTCGTCAAGCCGGAATCGGTCAAGCTCGAGACGGAGGTCCCGGCCGAGACGTTGGCGGTGATGAGCCGCGACCAGCCGGTGAAGATCCACGCCCGAGGCTACGAGGGGGAATACGTCGAAGGCGAGATCGTGAACTTGCCGCGTTCGCTCTCCCCGGATTCCCACCTCGCGAAGGTGGAGATCAAACCTACGAATAAGGTAACGGCGCTGCGCGCCGGCATGTTCGCGCAGGTGGAGATACCGGTCGCCCGGAGCGACGACGCCCTCCTCGTCCCGCCCCAGGCCTTACGCCGAGAGCCGGAGGGCACGGCCGTCTACGTGGCGGAGGGCGGCATCGTCCGACGGCGGCTCGTCGAGTTGGGCCTCGCGCGCGAGGACGCCGTGGAGGTCGTCTCCGGCCTCGGCGCCGACGAGGAAGTAATCGTCTACGCCAACGGCGACCTCGACGACGGCGTAAAAATCCTCAAGAAAGTACCCTACCAACCTCATAAATAACCTCGGCCGCGGCCGGACGGGGCCGCGATTATATTATGAAGTTACCTGATTTCTCGATACGCAGGCCGGTTTTCATCACGATGCAGGTCCTCGCGGTTCTGGTCCTCGGCATCGTGTCCTACAACCGCCTGGGCGTCGACATCATGCCCGATGTCGACTTCCCGTACGTCGTTACGACGGTCGTATGGCCCGGCGCGAGCGCGAGCGAAGTCGAACTCGACATCACCGATAAGATAGAGGACCGCCTGAGCGCCATCAGCGGCCTGAAGAACCTCTACTCCTATTCCAACGAAGGGTACTCCCTCATAATCCTCGAGTTCGAGCTGGAGACGGACCCGCGCGCGGCCGAGGCCGACGTGCGCACGGAGGTGGAGAAAACCATCCCCGACCTGCCCCTCGACATCGAGAAGCCGGTCGTGGCGCGCGTAGACTGGGGAGCCGAGCCGGTCATCACGTTCGCGGTGGGCGGCAAAGCGACCCCCGAGGAGCTGCGCCGCCTCGCCGACGACGTCATCAAACCTCAGATCGAGAAGATCGCGGGCGTAGCGGAAGTGGACGTCGAGGGCGGCCTGGAGCGCGAGGTCAAAGTGGAGCTCGAGCCGGCGGCGCTCGCCGGCTACGGGATCTCGCTGGACGACGTGACGGGGGCGCTCGCGGCCGCCAACCTGGAAGTGCCCGCCGGCCCCATGCAGGCCGGGCCGCGGGAGGAGAAGCTCCGCGTCGCGGGCAAGTTCCGGTCGCAGGAAGACATCGAGAACGTCGTCGTGGCCTGGAAGAAAGGCGCGCCCTTCTTCCTCCGCGACGTCGCCACCGTCGACGTCGACGGCGATAAAGAGATTAAGACCATCCCCAAGCTCAACGGCAAAGACGCCGTAACCGTGAGCGTGGGAAAAGCCTCCGGCGCGAACACCGTCGAGGTGTGCGACGAGACGATCAAGCGGCTGGAGAGAATAAAGAAGACCCTCCCCGAGGGCGTCGAGCTCAATATCGCCTACAACGACGCCGACTTTATCAAAAACGCCATCGCCGACACCGGCGAGGCGCTGTACCTGGGCGCCATCTTCGCCGTCCTGGTGATACTCATCTTCCTGGGCAACATCCGCACTACGCTCATCTCGGCGCTGGCCATCCCCACCTCCATCCTCTTCACCTTCATCCTCATGTACGCCGTGGGCTTCACCCTCAACATGCTCACGCTGATGGCGCTGGCCCTCGCCGTCGGCATCCTCATCGACGACGCCATCGTCGTACGCGAGAACATCTACCGCCACTGGGAAGAGGGGATGTCGCTCGAAAAGTCGGCCTCCTTCGGGACCGCGGAAGTGGGCCTGGCCATCATGGCCACGACGTTCACCATTTGCGCCGTTTTCGTCCCGGTGGCGTACATGGGCGACATCGTCGGCCGGTTCTTCCGCCAGTTCGGCCTGGTGGTCGTCTTCGCCGTCATGTACTCGCTGTGGGACGCGCTTACCATGGCGCCCATGCTCTCGGCGAAGCTTATGATCGGCAGCCCGGACCCCACGAAAAAGAACCGGTTCGAGCGGCTGTTTGCGCCGCTCAACCGTCAGTTCGACCGGCTGGCGGACGGCTACCGCGGCTTCCTCCGGCTCGCGCTCGAGCGCCGGGCCATAACGCTCGTCGTCGCCGTCGCCGTCTTCGTCGGCAGCCTGTTCCTCGTCCGCTTCATCAGCACCCAATTCATGCCGGCGTGGGACCAGGGGTACCTCTACGCCTACGTAACGACGCCGCTCGACTCCTCGCTGGTCTATACCGAGAGCGTGGCCGAAGACGTCGAACGACGCCTCGCCGCCCACGAAGCCGTCGACGTCACCTTCGCCGACATCGGCGTCGACGAGATACCCAACCGGGCGACGATCACCGCCAAGCTCAAGCCCATCCGCGAGCGCGACAAGAGCAACTACGAGCTGCAAGAAGAGTTGCGCCGGGCGTTCGCCTCGTACTCCCGGGCCAAGGTTACGTTCAAGTTACCGGGGATGGGCGGAGGCGGCACTTTCGGCCAGCAGCCGACCTCGGTCGATATCTCCGGCACGGACCTGGACGTGATGGAGGCCGAGGCCGATAAGATGGTCGCCTACTTGAAGACCCTGGGCTCGACGCGCGACGCCGGCATGAGCTACGAGCGGGGTCGACCCGAGACCCGCCTCGTCCCGGACCGGGCGATGTGCGCCGAGATGGGGATACCGGTGGCCTCGGTCGCGATGAGCGTCCGCGGCCTGGTGGAGGGAACGGTCGCCACCAAGTACGCCGAGGGCGGCGAGGAGTACGACGTCCGCGTTATGATCCCGCGGCGGGAAATCCGGGACCTCGCGGACGTGGAGGGCCTCTACCTGAAAAACTTCGACGACGACGTCGTCCCGCTGGCGATGCTGGTCGACTTCGAACGCGACGTGGGCCCGACCCAAATCCAACATACCAACCGCCAACGCACGATATCGATATGGACCGGAAGCGCGCTGGGCGCCGCCGACAGCGACATCCAGCGGGAGATGAACACATACGTCGGCGACCACCCGCCTCCTACCGGGTACGAGTACTCCGTGGGCCACATGACCGAAATGCAGCGAACGATGTTCGGCAACATGTTCACGGCGCTCGCCATCGCCGTCGTCTTCATCTACATCGTGCTGGCGGCGCAGTTCAACTCGTTCACCCACCCCTTCACCATTATGCTGGCGCTGCCGCTCGCGGTCGTCGGCGCGCTTATCGCGATCTTCATCCTCGGCACGACCTTCGACATGATGACGATGGTGGGGCTCATCCTCCTCATGGGCCTCGTCAACAAGAACGCCATCCTGCTCGTGGACTATACGCTGCAGCAGATCGACAAGGGTAAATCCATCAAGGAAGCCCTGCTCGTCGCCGGCCCCGTCCGGATGCGGCCCATCCTCATGACCACCGCGGCCATGATTATGGGGATGCTGCCCACGGCGCTGGGCCGGGGCGAGGGCGGCGAGTTCCGCCAGGGTATGGCGGTCGCGGTCATCGGCGGCCTGATAACCTCCACCTTGCTCACCCTCCTCGTTGTGCCCGTCGTCTTCTCCATCGTCGAGGGCTGGCGGCACCGCCGCAAGCCGCGACCCAACGAGGTAGTCGCGACCGAATTCGAATAAAAAAGCGGCCGCGCCGCGCGCACGAAATCCTTGCGCTCGGGCTCGAGGAAGAGGAATATCTGAAAAACGTATCGTT
>DATKVX010000088.1 GCA_035529855.1 bacterium | reverse complement strand
GGCGCCGATTACACTCGGGCGAGGCGAAGGCCTATGGCGAAAAACGCCATTAAATTCCGCAAAACGCTCGCGCTCAAGCTGACGCTCGTCATCGAGGCGATAATAATCCTCGCCATCGTAACCGTGGCGGCCGTCAACCTGTGGCGGGAATTGGGCCGCATCGACGACGACGCCCGCGCGCGCATGAACCTCACCGTCGCCCTCATCCAGCGCGCCTTCACGACGCTCGAGCGCGGCCAGTTCGAAGGGTGGCTAAAGGAGATATACCGCCTCCGCTTCAACACCGCGGCCTACGACCTCACGCCGGTGTACGTGCTCGTGCTGCGGGGGCAAGAAGAAGTCGTCCTCGCCTCCTCCAACCCGCGCGTACCGGTGGTGGACGCCTCGGGCCGCAAGCTCGAGCCCCTCGACTACTACAAAATAGACGCCCCCAACCTGGGCCGCGTTAATGCCAACGTCACCGACCCCCGGACCGGCAAAGCCCGCTATATGATAAGCGTCGGCTACTCCGTCGCGGGCCTGAATTGGCTCGTCGAGCGCGAGGTATTGACCGCGGCCGGCGTAGCGGCCGTCTTCATCCTGGCCGGCCTGGCCGTCGCCGTCGCCGTCTCGGTCACCTGGACCAGGCCGGTCAAAGAGCTGGCCGCGGGCCTGGCCCGCGTCCAGGAGGGCGACTTCGACTACCGCCTCGAGCAGCGGCGGCGCGACGAGCTGGGCCGCCTGGCCCACGACTTCAACCTGATGACCGAGGGCCTGCGCGACCGCGAGTTCGTCAAGAACACCTTCAAGCGGTACGTAACCAAACAGGTCGCCGAGAAAATCCTCTCCCAGAAGGACGCCATCAGCCTGGAAGGCGAGACGCGCGAGGTGACGGTCCTATTCTCAGACCTGGAGGGGTTCACGCCCTTCTCGGAGCGCCACGAGCCGCACGAGGTGGTCGCCCTCCTTAATGAGTACCTGGCCATAATGATCGACATAATTTTTTTGTACGAGGGCGCGCTGGACAAGTTCCTGGGCGACGGCGTCATGGCCTATTGGAACGCCCCCCTCGACCAGGACCACGCGCCGCTCAAGGCCGCGTTGGCCGCGGCCGAGATGCAAAAGGCCATAGCCGAATTTAATAAAAAACGGCTCGAGGAGGGAAAAGAGCCCGTCTACGCCGGCATCGGCATCACCACCGGCGAGGTCGTAGCCGGCAACATCGGCTCCGAGAAGAAAATGGAGTACACCGTAATCGGCGACAAGGTCAACCTGGCGCAGCGCATCGAGGGCCAAACCGACCGCGGCCAGATACTGATGGACAACACCACCTACCTCCACGTCAAGGACTACTGCTTCGCGACGCCGCTGCCCCCCAGCCGCGTCAAGGGCAAGAAGGACCCGGTCCAGATATACGTCATACACGCGCTGAACCGCCGCGCCGCGCCGTTCGTGGCCAGCGGCCGTACCGACCTGTTGCTCGAGGCGTAACCGTCGAGGCGGCTAAAATTGGTATTGACTTGGCCGCGTTAGTTATCTATACTAAATAAACAAAGCTGTCCTTATAAACTTTTCGCTGAATCGGAAAGGAGCGCCCGAAGGTGAAAAACACGAAATTATTGTGGGTTATGATCGTCATGTTGGCGGTAGGTTTCGCGCTCTTCGGCTGCGATAAACTGAAGAAAAAACCGGCCGAAGCGCCCATTTCCGTCGAGACGCCTCCCGCCGAAGAACCGGCCCCGCCCGGTGAAGAGCCGGTAACCGAAGCCCCGCCCGAAGCCCCCATGTACGTGCCGGCGAAACTCGACGTCCTCAAAATGCTGGACGACACGCTGGGCGCGAGCGAGGACAACCTCGGCTGGGACAACGTCTTCACCTCCATCTCGCTCGAGAAGAACGTGAGCCTCTTCACCATGCTTCAAGAACACTACGCCGCGGGCTCGGGCGACCGCGCCTTCATCGACGACTCCATCGCCAAACTCAACAACGTCAAAACCTTCCTCGACGAGAATATTACGAAAGCCGAGGGCATAGACCCCACCGGCGCCGACGCCAAAGCCAAGAAGAAAATAATCCGCGACATACGCGCCCGCGTCAAGGCCATGATCGGCGGGCCCGCGCCCGCGCCCAAGAAAGAGCCCATCCCGGAATGGAAGGGCGACCTCATGAAGGAGAAGTGGCACGAGCGCGGCGAGATGATGAAGAAAAAGTGGGCCGAACGCGGCAAGTAGTAGCGACCTCCTACGATATTTACGACCGGTAAAGGCGGCCTGCGGGCCGCCTTCCGCCTTTAAACCGTCGGCGGGTGGCGGCCGTCATAAAGGGGAATTCGGCCTGGCGCGAAATTTTACGTTGACTTAGGCCGGGAATTATCATATAAACAAACCCTGAAAATATACCGGCATTTTCTTACTTCCATAGGGGAAAGGAGCAGCTCTCATGAGAGGTAAATATTTGTATTGGGCGCTCGCGCTGGCGCTGGCGGCGACGCTCGTCGCGTTCGGCTGCAAGGGCAAAGCCGCTAAGGAGACGGGCAAATTCGAAGAGATCACGGTGGAGGAGACCACGACGCCCACCGAAGAGGGCGTGGAAGAGGTCTCCGTACCCGAGCAGCCGGTCTACCACCCGACCAAACTCGACAACCTGGTCATACTCGACGATACCCTCGGTTCCGCGGAAGATACGCTGGGTTGGGACAATATCTTCTGTTCCATCTCGCTCTACAAGTGCGTCGGCCTCTTCGAGGAACTCGCCCCGGCCTACAGCCCGGGTAAAGCCGACCGCGACTTCATCGACGCCGCTATCGTCGACCTCGGCAACATCGACACGTGGCTCAACGAGAAAATAAACGCCGGCGAAGGCGTTGACCCCAAGGGCGCCGACGCCAAGGCCAAGAAGAAGGAGATAGCCAACATCCGCGCCCGCGTCCAGGCTATGATCGCCGGCCCCGCGCCCAAGAAGGAGCCCATCCCGGAATGGAAGGGCGACCTTATGAAAAAGAAGTGGCACGAGCGCGGCGAGATGCTCAAGCGGAAGTGGGCCGAGCGCGGCAAGAAGTAACCACTCTACGCAGCCGGAATCTTTTCGGTCGTAATGAGGGGGCGGCGTAAGCCGCCCCTTGCGCTAATAAAGCCCCGCGAAGACGATATGGCATACGGAACGTTAAAACGCAATATCCCGCTGCTCTACGCCGCGCGCCTGTGCGGCAACCTGGTCTTTTTCATCCCCGTCATCGTCATCTTCTTCCAGGCCCGGGGGCTCTCGATGACGCAGGTGATGCTGCTGCAGACGGCGTTTGCGGTGGCAGTAGTCGCGCTGGAGGTGCCGTCGGGGTTCTTCGCCGACCGCGTGGGGCGCCGCCCGAGCATCTTCCTGGGCGCCGGCGCGGTGACGGCGGCCTGCGTCGTCTACGGAACCGGCTACGGCTTCGGCCAATTCCTGGCCGCGGAGTTGCTGTGGGCCGTGGGTGCTTCGCTCATCTCGGGCGCCGACACCGCGGTGCTCTACGACACGCTGCTCGGGCTGGGCCGGGAGGAGGAGTACCAAAAGGTGGAAGGCCACGCCTCGTTCCTGGCGCTCTCGGGGGCGGCGGCGGCGGCCGTCGTGGGCGGCTTCGTCGCGACCGCGGGGTTGCGGCTGACGTTCTACCTGACGGCGGCCGCGCTCGCCGTGGCCGTCGTGGTGGCGCTCTTCCTGCGCGAGCCGCCCCGCAGCAAGGGCGGCCATCCGCGCGGCGAGTTATATTTTTTATATAAAATAGGCCGGTTCGCGCTATATAAAAACGTCGAGGTGCGGTGGCTCATCCTGCTCGCCGCCCTCATCAACGGCCTGGGAACGGTGGGCTTCTGGCTGTATCAACCCTATTTCGAGTTGTGCCGTATCCCGCTGCCCTACTTCGGCCTGATATTCGCTCTCTTCAACGTATTCGCCGCCTTCTCCGGCAAGATCGCGTTCGCGGTGGAACGGGCCATCGGCAAACGGCTCACGCTCATCTGCCTGCCAGTGCTTCTGGGCGCCTCCCTCGTCGCGATGGCGGCGTTCGTGACGCCGTTCGGTTTCCTGTTCGTGCTGTTCGCGCAATTCGTCCGCGGCTTCTCGCACCCGGTCATCGCCGACTACATCAACCGCCACACCTGGTCGGACAAACGGGCCACGGTGATGTCGATAAAGAATTTAATGACTCGCGTCGTATTCATCGTAACGGCGCCGGCGATAGGCGCTTCGGTGGACGCCGTCGACGTCCGGCTGGGGTTGTTGCTCACCGCCGCAGCCACCGTCGTGGGCGGCGGCGCGCTGGTCATCGCGCTCAGGCGGGACCGGGTAATATAGGGGGGTAAGGCGGTTACTCGCCCGGGGCGGGGGTCTCGGGCGCGGGGGTCGGCGGCGCCTCCGCCGGGGGAGCCGGCTCGGGGGCGGGTTCGGGCGAGGGGGCGGCCGCGCGCGGCCCGGCCGGCCGGTTCGATTTGGTCGGCGGCAGCGGCCCCCAGAAGACGCGCCGGCGTCCCACCCCCTCGTAGCGTCGAGCCACTTTTAAATAATAAGGTTCGCCCAACGGCCGGAGCTCGTCCGCGGCCGACAGAAGCTCCCCGCGAATTCGCTCGTACGTCACGTCCGGCAACGGCGGCGCGTAGTCGCCCACGCCGGCGAAGGCCGCCGCGGCGCCGTCCAGCCGCTCGAGCGCGCGGGCGAACACCACCCCCCGGTACGCGTCCGGCGCCCGCCGCACGGCCTCGCGGGCTTCGGCGCGCGCCCGCTCCACCGCCGCCGCGGCCCGGGCGTTGTCCGTCCCCAGGTAAACCGCGGCCAACTCGCACGTCTTCTGCAGCGCCGCGGCTCGAGCCGCGAACTCGTCCTCGCCGTACGGCGCCACCGCCGCCGGCTCCTCGGGCGCAGGCCGCGGCGCCGAACACGCGCCCGCCAGTACCAACGCCGCCGTCAATAACGCCCGAATATCCCTGTTCAACGTAAGCGCCCTTTCACGACGTGCGCGACGCCGAAGAATTTGGCCTGGGCTCGAATGTCGGCGAAGCCCGCCGCCGCCAGCCGGCCGGCGAGCTCCTCGGCCGAAAAGCAATTCTGAATGGACGCCGACAGGTAGCGGTAGGCGAGGCCGTCGCGGGCGATGAGTCGTCCCCACAACGGGACCATAACGTTGAGGTAAATTTTGTACAACGCGCCGGTCAAACCCTTCGGCGGCGCGAAGACGTCCGCCACCGCTACCCGGCCGCCGGCCTTGAGGACGCGCCGCACCTCGCCCACCGCGGCATCCGTCGACGGTATATTCCGGAAGACGAAGGCGCTGCCGACGTTATCGAAGGCGCCATCCCGAAAAGGCAGCCGCGTGACGTCGCCCAGCACGAAGCGCACCCGGCCGGCCCGTTCGTACGACGCGAGCTTGGCCCGGGCGACGGCGAACATCTCCGGGCTGCGGTCCAAGCACACCACGCGCGACGCGCCGGCGGCGAGGCAGGCCGCGGCCAGGCCGCCGCTGCCGGCCCCGGCGTCGAGGACCGCGCCGCGCCCCACGAACGCGGCCGCGTCCCGCCGCATTAGGCCCACCATGCCGAGACTCTGGACGTAATTGACCAGGTCGTAGCGGCGCGCGATCCGGCCGTACAAGTCGTCCAGGAAATCCTGGGTAACCGAAGCTCGGGCGAAAGTTGACATAACTCGTCGGCGATGGTAAAGTTCAGCTCGTGCGCCGCGTAATAAATTACCTTACGTTCGCTCTCGCCGCAACGGCGTTTTTCATATCGGCCTGCGGGCCGACGTGGGAAACGTATCGCGGCGGCCCGGGGCGCGCCGCTTCCCTCCGCCCCGACTTCGCCGGCCCCCCGCGCGTCGCCGGGTGGAAGCTCGAGCTTAAGTCGCCGTCGTTTTCGTCGCCGGTGCTGGCGGAGCGCTTTCTGCTCGTCGGCACCAACGACGACTTCCTCAACGTTATCGCGCCCGAGGACGGCAGGGTCCTTTACCGCTTTCGGACCGGCGGCGACGTAGCGGGCAGCGCGGCCCTCGCCGGCGATACGGCCTACTTCGGCGCCGCCGACGGATTCCTCTACGCGCTGGACGTGCCGCGCGGCCGCCTTAGATGGAAATTCGGCGCCGGCGGCAAAATAGTCGCGGACCCGGTGGTAGCCGACGGCAAGGTCTTCTTCGGCACGCTGGACGGTAAAGTATTCGCCCTCGGCGCGCGCGACGGCAGGTTAAAATGGGTCGCCGAAGAGGTCGGGCCCGTTTGGACGACGCCCTGCTTCGCGGAGCGGAAACTCTTCGTCGCCTCCCGTAGCGGCCGGCTTCTATGTTTGGACGCCGCCGACGGCCGCCCGGATTGGAGCTACGACGCCGGCGCGCCGCTCACCGCGCCGCCCCTCGTACTGGCCGGGACCGTCGTCGCGGCATCGGAGGACGGCGAGATATTCGCGGTGAGCGCCGCGGACGCGAGGCCGCTCTGGCGCTACGCCGCCGGCGCCGGCGTAAGCGGCCTGGCCGCCGAGAACGACGCGATATTCGCCGGAACGTGGGAAGGCAACCTCGTCGCGCTGCGTTCGGCCGACGGCGCGCGGTTGTGGCAGCGCGGCCTGGACGGCGCGGTCGAAGGAAGCCCGGCCGCGGCTCGAGGTTTCATATACGTCGGCACCGCCGCGGGTAAAATTTACGCCGTCCGCGCGGGGGACGGCGAGATAAGTTGGGAAGCGGATGCCCCGGCCGGCGTATCGTCGAGCCCGGCGGTGGGGCCGGACGCGGTCTACGTCGTCGCCGACGACGGCTCGACGCTCTCGTTCCGTTAACGGAAACGACGACCGGGGGCCCCGCGACGCGGGGCTTTTTTATTAACTCCGCCGCGCCCCGATCAATAGATATATGAGCCACGTTACCGCGGTCAACGTCGCCGCGACGTACGTGAGCGCCGCGGCGCTGAGGACCTTCCTGGCGCCGGCCACTTCCTCCGGCGCGACGGCGCCGGTACCCCGCAGCATAGCCAGCGCCCGCCGCGATGCGTCGAACTCGACGGGCAGCGTCACGAGCTGGAACGCCACCGCGAACGCGTATAAGATTATCCCGATGTTAATCAGAAAACCCCACCGGAAGATAAAGCCGCCGATGAGCAGCGGGATGAACAGCTGCGAGCCAATGTTGGCGACCGGCAATATCGCGTTTCGAACCGTGAGGAAGGCGTACCCGTCGCGGCGCTGGGCGGCGTGACCCACCTCGTGGGCGGCGACGCCGTACGCCGCGATGCTCGCGCTGCGCGCCACGCCCGAGGAAAGGCGCAGCGTGTTCGAGCGCGGGTCGAAGTGGTCCGTCAGCGTGCCGCCGGTTTCCTCCAGGCCGACGCCGCCGAGGTTCTCCTGTTGCAACAGTTGCGCCGCCACCTTCGCGCCCGGCAAGCCCGCCGCCGCGGCCACCTGGGCATACTTCTTATAAGTGGCCCGAACCTTCCATTGGGCGTAGAAGCCCAATATGATAACCGGTACCAACATCAGGTACGTGGGCTCGAGGTAAGCGTAAAGGGGGTATCCCATAAGTTACCACCTTGACGCGGGGTTACGTCGCTATGAACGCCGCCAGCCGGCCTTCCCCGTCGACCAACTTCGCGTTCGCGAAAACGTTGCCCGCGCCCTCGTAATTTCGCAACGGCACGCGTAGATAATTATCGGTCAAGGCCACCGCGGCGCCGCCGCGGCCGTCGCGCCTCTCTTCCACCAGCGCCGCCCGGACCGCGCCTGCGAACCGCCGCTCGTACGAGCGACGCTTCGCCGCGGCGAGCTCGCGCAGCAGCGCGGCGCGACGTTCGCGCTCGTCGGGAGGGGCCCGGTCGGCCATGGCCGCGGCGTCGGTCCCGGGCCGCGGCGAGTAGGGGAAGACGTGCAAGTACGCGAACGGTATCTCCTCTACCAGCGCGAGCGTTTTCTTAAAGGCCGCGACGTCCTCGCCGGGGAGGCCCGCGATAACGTCCGCGCCGATGGCGACGTCGCCGACGCGCTCGAGCAGCTCGAGGCACAGGCGCCGGTAATCGGCCGCCCGGTACCGCCGCCGCATCCGACGCAATACGCCGTCGTCCGCGGACTGCAGCGGCAGGTGGACGTGGGGACATACGCGGCCGCCGGCGGCCACCTCGCGTACCAGCGCCGGCTCGAAATCGGACGCGTCCACCGACGACAGGCGCAAGCGGAACTCGCCCGGCAGCGCCGAGAGCTCGGCGAGCAAGGTCGCGAGCGAACGGCGGCCGTCGCGGCCGTACGAGCCCAGGTCCACGCCCACCAGCACGACTTCCTTGACGCCGACCGACACGGCGTCGCGGACGTCGGCGACTACTTCGCGGGCCGGCCGACTTCGGCTCGGCCCCCGCGCCGCCACGACTACGCAATAGGCGCACGCGTGGTCGCAGCCGTCCTGGACTTTGAGGAAAAGCCTGGTCTTGTTCGCGAACCGCGTCACGCGGCGCCTGGGGGCGGCGTCGGGCGCGCCGGCCTCCCCGGCTATGAGGGCCGGTATCCGTTCCTTGTCGCTGTTGGGGACGACCGTTACGTTCGGCCCGAGCGGCGCGAAAACCTCGGGCGCGAGGTCGGCGTAGCAGCCGGTAACGACGACGCGGGCGCCGGGCCGCTCGCGGCAGACGCGCCGCACGAGCTGCCGCGACTTGTAGTCGCTGCGGTGCGTCACGGTGCAGGTATTGACGACGTAGAAGTCCGCCGGGCCGTCGAACGGGACGGAGCAAAAGCCGGCGTCCTCGACGCCGGCGCGCACGGCCTCCGTCTCGTACTGGTTGAGCTTACAGCCGAGCGTTTTGAAAGCGACGGTCGGCATAGTGGAAGTCCCCGAAGATTTACCAGGTAAAGAAGCCTGGAACGCAGGTTAGCAGGATGCCGATAAATACTACGATGAGGCCTACGACGCCCGCCGGCGGCCCTATTATACGTAGCGCTTTGCCCTTCGAGACCTGGCCGAGCCAAAAGCCGCCCACCAACATGACCAAACCGAGCAGGACTACGAGGAGATATTGATACTCGATCATAAGCTATCCCTTTCGGTTAATATTCCGGGAATTATAACAGAAATTTAGTCGACCAGTACGAAAAAATCCCGGCCCAACCACGCGCCGTCGGCGTCGCGGAAGGTGAACTCGACGCGGCGTACGTCGGCGGTAATCTTGAGGAGCGGCGCGCGGAAGCCCCCCGCCGGCCCGGCCATGACCGCGGTCGCGGGCGCGAGCTCCCGCCGGCCGGGTCGCCGCCACCCGTCGACGCCGAAGTACACTTCCCCGGCGCGCGGCCACTCCACGACCAGCAAGTCCCCCACCTTCAACGACAACCGGCCGTCGGGCCGCCAGATGACGCGGCGCGGTGCGATGGCCTCGCTCAACGCCGCGGGCGGCTCGTCGCCGAGCGCGCGGTACGCCGCGGCCACGTTCTCCCGGAACAGGCGGTCGAACTCCTCGTCCGCGCCACCGCCCTGGTCGTCGCCGTACCACCAGAACCAGTCGCTGGCTTCGGCCGCCAGAAGGAACTCGCGCGCCTCCGCCTTCGCCGCCTCCGGCGCGGAGGAGCGCTCCAGCGCGTCGCGGGCTTCCCCCAAGAGTTCCCATGCCCGGTTCTCCTCCGGCTCGCCCACCCACGTCCCGAGGTCGTTGCCGGGAAGGGAACCGGCCTCGTCGATCCACGAGGCGCAGGCCAGCGGCCGTAAGTGGTCGAGCGTGAGGGGCGGGTGGGGCGCGAGGCCTCTGTCGGCCGCGCCGGCGAGGTATTCGGCGAACGTCACGGCTCGAGCCACGTCGCCCCGCGCCAGCCGGCTATACAACTCCCTCAGGAACGGCACGCCCTGGCGACGGTACGCACCCCAGGCGTTCTCGCCGTCCAGGATAACGCAGGCCAGCGCGTCGTGGACGGAACGCGCCCGCGCCGCCGCCAGGAACGAACACAAATTTTTACAGAAGTCGGCCGCGGCCGCCGCGGCGTCGGGCCAACGTTGATACTCGAAACCTATGGCGTCGGACAAGCCCCGGTGGCGGAAGAATATCGCCAACTCGCCGTCGCCCACCCGGTACGGCTGCGACAACAGCTCCGGGCGGCCCGGCTCGTAATCGCGCTCTCCCGAGAGGGCCAACACGCCCTCGTCCGACGCTATCCACGCGACGCCGGCCCGGTCGAAGTACGGCAGCACCTTCTCCGCCACCGCCCCCTCGGCGGGCCACATGCCGGCGGGTTTAAAGCCGAACTCCGCCTCGAAGAACGCAACGGCGCGCGTAACTTGCTCGCGCGCGTCCGCGGGCCACGAGAACCGCGGCGGCAACGTAGCGCCCGGGCGGTCGACGGTCGCGAGGTCCGAGTCGTGAACGAGAGGGAGAATCGGGTGGTAAAAGGGCGTCGTCGAAATCTCGAGCCGGCCTTCCCACCGAAGCCCGCGATACAGCGGCACGACGGCCGCCATTACGTCGAGCTGCGCCGCGATTACGGCCTCGACGTCGTCGCGCGTATAACCGCAACCCTTCTCGGATAACGGCCTCAGGTCGACGACGGCGCCGCCCTCCAGCGTTACCGGGCCCTCGCGGAATATCTCGCCGGTCCAGGCGAGGTTGAACAGCGCCACGGCGTCGAGCAGTTCGCCGGCGCCGAACGATTCCCGGCGGACGTATTTCCGGTAGAGTTTAAAATAGCGCGGATGGCCTTTAACGACGCGTTCGAAGTCGACGTCGAAAGCGCGGGATATCAGCGCATCGGCCTCGGCCGCGGCGAGTCGGACCGGGTCGCGGAGGGAGAGCTCCATCAAACGGTCGCGGTGCCCCCGGTGCAAGTACGCGTCGAACTGCGCCAGCAGGACGGGCGTGAAGTTGAACGTAGCGCGCAGGCCGTCGCAGCCCGCGACCAGGTGCCCCATCTGGTAGTAATCGCGGGCGGCGTGCAGTCGCACCCACGGCAACGCCGGCTGGCGCCCGGGCCGGCGCGGGTCGGCGTACGGGGGCTGGTGGAAGTGCCACAACAGCGCTACGTACGGTTTACCCATCGGGACGAAGGGCATCGCGAGGAGGCGACGGATTTACTTTACCACTTGACGCCGCCCCGCCGTTTGCGTAAAATATAAACGAAGCGGGCCCGGACCTCGCAGGAGGAAAACTTTTGAAGATAATGGTAACGACCGCGGGAAGCGTACCCGCCAAGAAGAAAGCCGACTACCTGGTAACGGTCGCCTCCCGCGCCAACGCCCAACTCATCGTCCTGCACGTAGTCGACAGCCAGGACGAATACGAGGACGGCCAACAGGCGCTCGCCATCTTCCAACGCCGGCGTGCGACGCCCAAGATACGCCCCATCCTTCGCATAGGCCGCCTGACGGACACGATCGCGAAGACGGCGCAGGAAGAGGAGGTAGACCTGATTATTTTAGGCCTCGACGAACGGGGCGACATCTCGAGCGCTATCTCGCGCGAGATCCTGGCCAAGACCGACATCCCGGTCTTGCTGGTTCCCAATCTGGAGTGAGGTACCGCCGGGCCGGCATTTATAAAAGCAGGCGCGGAGCCTGCTTTTTTTTTACCGGCGGGCCCCGGTTTAGTCAAAGGTTTTGATGTAGGCCTTATCCTTTAATTCCTGTACGTACTTCTTTTTCTCGAGCGCCAATTTCTGGGCCCTGAGGGTCCTCTTAACGACTTCGCGCGCTTCCTCGTACGAAACCTCGCGGCCCTCCCGTCGCTCCTCGAGTTTGAGGATGAAAAACCCTTCGGGCCGTTCTATGACCGTCGTGACGCCCCCGGGCGAAAGCCCCTCCACCGCCGCCGCGACTTCCGGCATCTCCGCTTCGAACTCCGACATGGCTATCTCGCCCACCAGGCCGCCCGCGGCCGCGGTCTCCTCGTTCCCGCTGTACGCGGCCGCCACGTCGGCGAAATCTTCACCCCCGGCCAGCGCCGCCGCGGCCTTTTCCGCCTTCGCCCGGGCGGCCCTCACGTCGGCGTCCGTCAAACTCACTTTGAGGTGGACGTATTGGACTTCCCGCCGCTCGTTCTCGATGCTCCCGAGGCGAACCAGCCAATAACCATCCGGTCCCGCCACCACTTGCGATATGTCGCCCGGCCGCAGGCCGGCCGCGGCCCGTTCCAGCGCCGGCACCGCCTCCCCCGGCCGGAATTTAAACGAGGCGCCGAATTCGCCGCCCTCCTCCGCATCGGCCGCTTTCTTCGCCAGCGCGGCGAAACCGCCTCCGGCCAGCGCCGCGTCCCTAATGCGTTGGAGTTCGTTCTTGACGCGGGCCCTCGATTCCGCCGACGGCTGCTTGGCAACGGCAATCTCGCGCAGCGTGACGAGCGTGGGCAGCGCGAGCTCGTCCCGGCGGGCGTCGAAGTAGGCGCGTATTTCCTCTTCCCTGACCTCCACCCGGGGCGAGAGGACGACGTCCAGAAGGCGTCTTATCTTCAACTGGTCGCGGAGGGTTTTCCGGTAACGGACGACGAGCTCTTTTTCCGTCATACCGTATTGCGCGAGCGCGGCCTCGTACTCCGCCTGCGACGAGAACCCGCCGCGAATACGCTCGAGCTCCTCGTCGAGGTAGGGTTTAACGTCCTCCCGAGATACGATGATGTCGCGCCCGTCGGCGTCCTGCAACAGGAGGCGGTCGTCCATCATGGCCGCCAAGACCTCGGCCGCGAAAGCGCGGAGGTCGCCCGCCTTCGCTCCGGCGGCCTCCATCTGATACAAGCGTACCGAGACCTCCTCGCCCAGCTCGCTCGCCAGGATTACGTCGTCGTTGACGGTCGCCACGATGCCGTCCAAGGGCCGGCGCGCCGCCCCAGCCGTCCCGGCGAAAAACAAAACACAAGCTAAAGCTTGTACGGCGGCGGCGAAACGGCGAATGACAACCGGCGGTCTCATAACTCGGCCAAAGCCCCGTCGTCGACGGACACTTTGGTTTCCTTTCGCAATCCCTCCAACCAACGCGCGTAGAGCTCCTCCTCGCGCTCGGTGCGGAGGAGGTCTTCTATTTCGGGTCGAACCTCGGCCAAAGGGCGGCGCCTCGCTTCCCGCACGCTTACTACTTTGACGATTTCGCAACCGTACGGCGTCGCGATCACGCCGCTGGTCCGACCCGGGGGCAGGTCCTTCACCGCCGCGGCCACCTCCGGCGGAAGAGCCTCCAAGGTGGTATAGCCGACGTCGCCGCCGGCGTGGCGGTCCGGCGAAATCGAGAGCTCCCGGGCCACTTCCTCGAAGGTCGCGCCGTACGTCAGCTTGGCGAGAGCCTCTTCGGCCCGGCCCTTATCGTCCGTAACGATCTGTTTGAGGTGAAATTCGGCCGGCACCTCGAAATCGGCGGCGTGGACGTTGTAGTAGGCCACGACGTCGTCGTAGCTGACCGAGACCTTCTCCACCACCGCGGCCTCGATTGCCGCCTCGACGATGAGGTCGTCCCGCACGGTCTCCTCGAACGCTTCGGCCGTGAGGTTCTGCGACTTGAGGTAGGAGGCGAAACCCCGGGCGCCGTAGTCGGCTTTAATCAGGCCCAGGCGGGCGTCGACCTCGGCGTCGCCGACCTCCAATCCGTTCTTCCCGGCCCACGCGAGTATTATCGCGCGCTCGAGCAGTTGCTCTACGACCCGACGCGCGGCGTCGGCATCGACCTCGGCGCCCTCGGGCCTACCCTGGGGGTAAAGGCCGCGGTAAACGTCGGCGGCGGTTATCTCTCGGTCGCCCGCGCGCGCCACGACGCGCTCCCGGGCGGCTTCTCCTTCCTCGCCCTTACGGCAGCCGGCGGCCGCCGCCAGCAACGTTATAACGGCGACCGCCGCCCATATCCGCGTCCGAACCGCCACTATAACTTCTGGACCTTCTTATACGCCATCTTGAGGGCGCTATCGTCGATTTCGATCGAATACTTACCGCGCAATTCCTCGAACCAAGCCTGGCATTTGCGGTCGATCTCCGGGCTGGCCAGCTTCTCGCGATACGCGCCGTCTTTCGCCAAGCCGTTGTACTGCTCTTCTTCCAGCGTATACTGTACGAACGGGTAATATTCGACGTACCTGAAGAACGCCCAACGGCCGTCCTTCAACTTGAAGACCTCGCTCACGTCGCCTTTTTTGGCTTTGAAGACGCGAGGCCGGAATTCGTCCACGAGCGGAGGCGGACCGCCTTCGGGCCCGGCGGGCGCACCCGCTCCGGCGCTTTCCGCTTGCCGCGGTATTACTAAAAAGTCGGCCATCGGCAATTCCGACGGCGCCGGCTGCTTCTCCGCTTCGCCCCGCTTCTCCAACTCCTCGTAGTACTTTTGGGCGTATTCTTGCGCGGCGGCCATGAAATCGCCGCCCGCCGTTACTTTGGCCCGGATGTCGTCGGTTTCGGCCTTCTTCGGCATCGCGACGAACTCGACCTCGGCGCGTTCGATATCCTGGAACTCGTCCTTGTGGTTCTCGAAGTACTCCTTGACCTCCGCCTCGGTCACGTCCGGGATGGTGGGGACGAACACCTCGTCGTAAATCCGGTCCACCATTTTGCCGGCGCGGAACCTGTTCAGGTCGCGGACGAAATCGGGCTCCTTATCCACCCCGGAGCGGATGGCGTCGAACTCGAGCAACGCGTCGTCCTCCAACGCCTTGAGCCGGCCGTCCAACATCTTTTTAAACTCCCCGGGCTCCTTGCGCTTGAATTCATCCAGCCCCTCTTCGCTCATCCCGAACTGAAGGGGCATACCCTCGAACCAGCTCTCAAAATATATCGGTACGCCGCCTACCGTAGAAACCGCTTTTCCCTTGCGGTTATATTTATCCTTGGCGTCGGCGAGTTTGCCCTTCACCACCGCGTCGTAGACTTCGCGGTTAAGCTTGATATCGGCTTCCTTCCGCAACTTCGCGACGTGTTCCACCGTAGTGACGTTGACCTTGTAACTCTTTATGGAGTTGCGGATGTCGTCCTTGACCTTGGCGTACTCTTCCTTTTGGCCCGGGACCTTCTTGTCGACGCGGAAGATCAACCACATATTGCCGGTCTCCGCCTCGATGACGGGCGTGTATTTCCCGACTTCGGCCTCGTACACGGCGCGGCTCACGTTATCGCCGGAATAGTAGAAGTCCTCCGGCATTACGCCACCTTCGTTTTTATTTTGCTCGAAGACGGAGTACTTCTTGACGACGTCGTTCCAGGGTTTCCCGGCCTTGAGCTCGGCGCGCGCCTTTTCGGCCTGGTCCTTCTTATCGCATACAAGGAACGAGACGCGCCGCCATTCTTTATTTTTGTTGTAATAATCCAGAATCTCCGCCTCGGTCACCTTGATAGTATCCTCGATCTTTTTGCGGGCGCGTTCGCGGAGGAGGTTGGACCGGTACGTCTCGACGTCTTTTTTCAATTGCTCGTCGTCGCCGTAGCCGAGTTCCTCGGCCTCCAGCTCGAGCACGCGGCTGATTAAGATATCGTCGAGGAAGTCCTTGGCGTCGTCGAAGGTGTTGATCACCGGTTTGTCCTGGGGCGGCGCCATCTCGACCGCGCGTTTGTAGTGGTAGACGAAGTCGCCCACCGTAACGGCGCCCTTGTCGCCGATAGCGGCGATGACCTTGTTCTCGTCGTAGCCGCAGCCGCCGCACCCGCTCGAGGTCAGGGCGACCCAGGCCAGCGCGGCCGCCGTAGCCGTAACGATTAAGACTTTTTTCATTTAATCTCAGCCTCCGGTCAAAGATTTACGCATATTTTACTATTTATGCCCTCCGCCGCGCGGGGGGCTGGTCCATTCGGGGCCGACGGGGCTCGAACCCGCAACATCCGGCGTGACAGGCCGGTGCTCTATCCAAGTTGAACTACAGCCCCAGTAAGGCGCTATTTATACCATAAACCGCCGCGTTCATCAAGGGGGAAAAGCCGGAGGGGGCGGCGCATGCGGAGACGGTTTTTATAGGGCCGGCCGTTGTGGGGGCGCACAGCTGTGCGCCCCTACCGCCCCTCCACCACCCTTATCTCCTCGGCCGTCAGGCCGGTAGGGGCGCAACGCGTTGCGCCCGTACGACGGGACGGCGATATTGCGGTCGGTGGCGGCGACGGCGCGCTGGAGGCGTTGCTTGTCGGCGTCGGAACGGTGACAAGACGAATTTTTCGCTTATTCTGCGAAACGAGCCCAAATTTTGATAACGTCGGGATCGATAGATTTTAAAAACGAAATGGTTTTCTCAACACAACCGACAGCTCGTCGCGCGTCGGCTTCTCTATTCAAACAATAATTAGTAATTTTATCCAAAGATGAAGAAAACGGTTTATCGTGAACTAAAAGATTCCTTTTCTTATTTAACCATTCTAATTCTATCATCTCTCTAGAACTTGGTCCTATATTCTTACCTAATTTTAATAAAGGCACGAACACCCACTTAGATAAGAAATCCAATCTTTTTACGCGTTTTTCAAAGACGGCTTTTCCTAGATATTTAAAAGCGTAGTAATTTATAAAAGATTCTAAGGCTAAATGGCAGAAAATAACCGCTTCCATAGATTTTAGGTCTGTTTCATGGTTCCAAATCAATAATCGGCTTATAATTTCGTTCTCAGCGGGGGTACCCTTGCATTGTTCAAGAGCTATTTCTGCGGGCCGGATTTCATCCTCGATATCCTTTACTTTTATAAAAGCATTTTTCGCTATTCCGTAATACTTGCGGAATAAAGGGAAATCTATTTTCAAAATATGTTCTCCTTTTTTAGCTTTTCGGGCATCGTTCCAATCCTTATTCAGCCCCCTCCACGACCCTTATCTCCTCATCCGTCAGGCCGTACAGCTCGTACACTAGTTCATCTATCTTGCGGTCCGTAGCGCCGACGGCGCGCTGGAGGGGCGACTGGCCAGTCGCCCCTACGGCGCCGGCTCGCCCTCGCCGACCCGTTCGTCAAGGGTGCATAACGTGTTTAACGCCGGTTCGGTGAAAATCCTGGCGCGCACCGGTTTCTCGTTACGCAACAAGTCGATATACCAAGGGTATTCCGCGGCCGCGACGTGCAAAGAACCCGCCAGCCGTTCGGGGGTTATAGCCGACAAGTTCTCCGGGGCGTCGCTCATATCTTGCCAAAACGTGATTTCGAAATTTTCTATCCGTCCCCGGCAGTAGCCTTGGCACCAAATTCGCGCCGCGGATATGTGGGAGGCGCCCTCGCGGTCCGCGTCGCGGTGAAGGTATACGATGTAATACCAAACGTCGAATTGTTCACAAGCCACGGTTTATACCTCCTTCTTTTAGGGTGAAAACTTCCCACCGGGGCCCGTTGCAGGACCGCAACGGCTTACGCCCGTATGGGCCGCGATGTTGGAGCGCACAGCTGTGCGCCCCCTGCCGCCCCTACGACCCCTCCACGATCTTTATTTCCTCCTCCGTCAGGCCGTACAGCTCGTAGACCAGCGCGTCGATCTTGCGGTCGGTGGCGGCGATGGCGCGCTGGAGGCGGGTCCTGTAGGTTTCTATTTGTCGTCGGATTTTTCGGGTTTTGACGGCGTTGGCCGAGTGGCTTTTCCTTTATCGCTTTCTTTAACGAATTTGCCCGTGCCATCGTCATCGTTCAGTCCGCCATTTTCTTCCCCGTTACCTGCCATATTAAAACCTCCTTTCCGGAAAAGCGAAATTTATTAAGTCGATTCGGGAAACCGTTAGCAATCGACGGCGGTTAAGAATAATAACACCGCCGACACCCCGAGGAATAATAACCCAGCGCAAAAAAGGAACCCGGCTACGGTTATCCATTTCGAACAACGATTTAAACTCGTTTTAATAAGATCGTAGTTATGTTCGGCGTACTTAATATAATTAGCTCTTGTTAAACGTTTCGCGGAAGGCCAACGTACGGTCGCGAAAGACTTATGCCAGCTAATTATACTAATGAATACTGCTCCTAGGAAAAATAAAAAAGATAATGCGAAAGAAACCGAAGAGCAAAAAGAGATTGTAACGTTAGGTCCTTTCGCTAAGTATCCAAAACCGACTAAGAGAATACCAATAAAAACGCTAGAGAAGCTAACAAACTCGGAAGTCCTTATCCGATGAGCGTCTCTCGACGATATAACATCTTGGATAAACCTATCTATATGTTCTTTTCGGTCGTCAGCCATTTAATCGAACCTCCCATTAATTAAGCTTAAGGGGTTTGTTATTACTCTACGAACCCTCCACGATCTTTATCTCCTCATCCGTCAGGCCGTACAGCACGTAGACCAGCGCGTCTATTTGGCGGTCGGTGGCGTCGACGGCGCGTTGTAGGGGCGACTGGCCAGTCGCCCCTACCGCCGGCCCCTACGATTCAACGATCCTTATCTCCTCGTCCGCCAGGCCGTACAGCTCGTAGACCAGATTATCGATCTTGCGGTCGGTGGTGGCGACGGCGCGTTGGAGGCGCTGCTTGTCGGGGTCGGATTTGGCCCGGGCGAGGCGCTTGTGCAATTCCAACATCTCCTCCACCAACGCCACCATATTGTCGTGCCGCGCGGATTTTAATGTACCGGAAGTATTTAATATTGGGATGGGGAAATTAACTATACGGCTTTTTTGTGCGACTAAGGTAGCGCCTTGTATACTTGATACTATTGTGTTCATAAAGAAGAAATAAACCTTAGAATTTAGAACGCCCAATAAAAATAGCAACACGTCGGCGCTCAACCCTAACAACATATAATGGTTACTGCCGAATGTTAAACCGGTTCTGTCTAAAGCGAAATGTGGCGCTATTTGGAATTGCCCGTAGATAATCTTTGGTTTATCGAACTCGGCAAAGTAATCGATTGTATCTTGTATTTCGTACCATTTATAGTTCCCGGGTTTACGACCTAGTTTTTCTTTACTCGTTTTCTTAGGTGTTAACTCGTCACGCCAATTAGCAAGATATTCTTTTACCCCGGGATATCTTTCTATCCGAATACCGCGCCTCGTAAATATCAAAAAGCGTTCGCGGAAATTAATATAGTACCGCCTAACGTCGTCGCCGAAGACGAAGGGTTCGATTATTTCCGCCGACTTTGGGTCTTTCGCGATAAGGCGGTCCCGGGTTCCGCGGTTAATTATAAAAGCGTTATTGAACCCAGTAAGTACGCCCCGGTAAATCTTCGCGCCCGCATATTCGCGTAAAGGGGTGCCTACGTTATTTATCTTATCGAGTACGCCTTGGGTTTTGGGCCGGACTAGAGAAAACCCCTCGTTGTCTAACGCTCCCGGCTCGAGTTTATACCCTATGGCCGCGACTTCTTCACTTAAATATCGGAAACTTAGGTTTCTGACGGGCACGTATGAAGGTTTTCTCTTCGGTCGGCTTTTCAAAACCAATATTATCAATGGGTAATTAGTTGCCCCCTCGAAAACGTGTAAATCGCGGAAGTCAACCATTTCGACTATTTCGAATTCCTTAATAAAACTCCTTAAGTTCGCACCGTAATCGACTCGTAACCATTTATTGGGAACTATTAACCCAAAAAACCCATTTCCGCGGGTAAGTTTTAGACCCTCCTCAGTAAAACATACGTATAAATCAGCCGTAGGTACAAATGTTTTATACTTATTTACTAAATAATCCTTTTCTTCGCCTATTAATAATTGGTAAACCCACGGAGGGTTGCCGATCACCGCGTCGAAGCCGCCGGCCTTCATTATATCCGCGAACTCCACCTCCCAATCGAACGGGTTGACGCGGCGCCGTTCCTCCTCCGTTATTTCGAACGATCGTTCGGACAGTGGGCTTAAGCCCACTGTCTTTCCCCGGGCAAAGTCCCAATAGTCGGAACCTATCAACGAGTTGCCGCATTTGACGTTCCCCGCCAGGTCCGGCAATATCCGCTCGCGCAGGAACTTCGTCTGCGCGCCGACGGACTCGCGGCTCTCGCCCTCCAGCGCCTTCAGCAGCAGCGAGAGCTTAGTTACCTCCACCGCCTGCGGGTCGATGTCCACGCCGAACAGGTTGTTGACCAGGATGTCCTTCTTGGCGGCGGCGGTGAGGCGCCAGCTCACGGGCCCGGGCCCGGGCGTCGGCACGACCTTGCCCTCATACCCGCCCGGGTCGTCGCCCACGTACCACTCGAGGTGCCAGTTGATGAGGTGCTGGTACGCGCCCAGCAGGAACGAGCCCGAGCCGCACGCCGGGTCGAGTATCTTAAGCTTGGCGGCGTCCTTCGGGCTCTTGCACCCCTTCAACAGCTCCCCCACCGTGTTCTTGACGATGTACTCGACGATGTACTGCGGCGTGTAGTAGACGCCCTTGGCCTTGCGGACCTCCGGCTTGTAGTCGATGTGGACGCCGCGGCCGTCGAGCCATATCGTCTTGCCGAGGAACTGCTCGTACACCTGGCCGAGGATTTCCACCGGTACGACGCCGAACTCGTACGGGCTTTCGGAGAGCTCGCGGATTATTTTACGCAGTATGGCGTCGTCTACGTGGAGGGTGGGGGTAAGCTCGTCGCGCGAGGTGGCGCGGCCTTTCTCGTCGCGGAAGTGGAACAGGCCGGAGTTGTATACGTCGTCGGCCTCGAGGCACAACGCCATCAGGCCGGCGTAAACGCCCTCGCCCGTCCGGAGCGCCTCGAGCCGGCCGCGGCCCTCAATCCCGCGGTCCTCGGCGACGCGCAGGAAGATGACGCGGTCGAGTATGGCCTGGACCGCGGCGCTGAGCTCGTACTTGTCGAGGTCCTTCTCGCGGTTGCGGTTGGCGACGTTCCGGGCGAGCTCGTCGCGCCAGTGCTCGAGCAACTTCAAAAACGCTTTGTCGACCGGTTCGGCCTTGCCGCCGCGGTTCTCGTCGGCGTACGTATCGAAGGCGCCGCTCCATACGGCGTCCCTCGAAAAGACCGCGGCGATTTCCTCCCACGCGTCGACGTATTGGTCGTACGTGAAATACATAACGCGCGCGCGGGAGGCGGCGTCGGCCTTCTTCGGCGGAACGCGGCCGTCGTAGGCCGCGAACTCTTCGAAGTCGGTCAATATGGAAAGGGGCAGGCCGGCGGAATAAGCGTAGCGGCGGAGTTGGAGCGCGGGGCCGGCGTCGTCTTTAAGGCGGGTGCCGGGCTTTTTGGCCTCGACGAAAAATTTCACCTTTTCGCCGACGCGGAAGGCGTAATCGGCGGTCTTCTGGGAACCCTCGACCTCGGTGCCGTACTCGTGAACGACGTCCTGATACAGCGGCGAGACGCCGCGTTTGTTGTCCACGTCCCAGCCGAGGGCCTCGAACAACGGGTCGACGAACTCGCGGCGGAGTTGGGTTTCGTTAAAACCGCTCCCGCAATAGACGTCTTTATTCCGGTCGAAGCGTTCGACTAATTCCTTTACTTTACTCGGTGCCGTCATCTTCCCTCCGGGGGTATCAATTATGGTATTCGTTATAATATACCCCGCCCCCGGCGGTTGTCAACTCACAAAAACGAAAAGCCGCCCTCGGGGGCGGCTTTCGTCGTCGCGTCGTCGTTAGGATAGCTCTTCCACAGCGTCGGCGAGCCAGGGGTCGTGCCGGCGCCAGTACTTGTACGCCTCGGCGTCGCCGGCGACCTCGCGCAGGACCTCCCGGGTGAGCATCGTCATCACCGCGGCGCGCTCCTTCTCGATGGCGGCGACGTAGAACTCGCGGCCGTTGTCCGGCAGCGTCTCGGCGTATCCTTCCGGGTAGAAGTCGAAGCCGCGCTCGTCGACCCAGGCCACGAACTCGTCGAAGGCCGCGGCGTCGGCCTCGAAGTCCGCCAGCGCCGCGGAGCCGTGTGCGTCGTGGTACTCCTCGGCGAACATCCTGAAATACCCCAGCGCGAACAGCTTGCCCACCACCAACGGGATTTCCTCCGGCTCCAATTTTATTTCAGGCTCGATGCCCTCGCCGTCGATGAGGTGGCCGTCGGGCGAGTAGTAGTAGGCGATGGTTATCTTGAGCCCCGGGCCCGGGGCGACGTCGGCCGCGGCCGCGAGCGGTATCAGCGTCTGCACCGACGCCTTGCCGTAGGACTTCTCGCCCATCACGACGGCCCGCTTGTGGTCCTTCAGCGCGCCGGTGAACACCTCCGACGCCGAGGCCGAGGAGTCGTCTATAAGGACGACGAAGGGCTCTTTTTTATACTTGGGCTCGCCCTTGACGAAGTACTTCCGCTCCTCCCACCGCCTCGAGCGGCCGGCGGTATAGACGACGAGCGAGTCCTTCTTCAAAAACAGGCCGGCTAAGGCCACGGCCTCGTCGAGCGGGCCGCCGGGGTTGCCGCGCATGTCGATGATGAACTTTTTGGCGCCGGCCTCCTTCAACGCCGCCAACGCTTTATCGGCGTCTTTGGACGTGCTCCGTTCGTCGTCGCGGGCGAAGTTGGCGACGCGGACGTAGCCCACGTCGTCGGTCGCCATAAAATAGTACGGCACGGAATCGACGTGGATAACTTCCCGCGTTATCGTGAAGTCCAACTTTTCGGCGTAATCCTTGCGGGCGATGCCGACCTCGATGTCGGTCCCCGGCTCGCCGCGCATCTTGAGCAAGGCCTCGCGGGTCGTAATCCCCTTCGTCGTCTCGCCGTCGATCTCGATTATTTTATCGCGGGCCCTGAGGCCGGCGCGCTCCGCCGGCGTACCCTCCAGCACGTTCATCACCGTTAGCATCTGGTCCTCGGGCGTCACCGCGATCTCGATGCCCAGGCCGCCGAACGCCCCCTCGGTGTCGTTGATGAGGAGGCGGAAATCGTCGGCGTCGAGGAAGGCGGTATGCTCGTCGAGGCCGGACAACATCCCGCGGATGGCGTCCTGCACCAGCTGCCGGGCGTCGACGTCTTTGACGTAGCTCAGTCGCACGTAGTTGGCGACGGTGTCGAAGAGCTGGATCTCGCGTACGAAATCCTGGGCGTTGTCGTCGGCCCAGGCCCGCGAGAATATCGCCGGCGAAGCCGCGAACGCCGCCAAGACCAGCGCGGTATAAATCAAACGTAAAATCCGGGTGAACTTCATATCGTCACGCTCCGTCTACATTTACCGGCCCTTCGCCGGCCGCGACCGCGTCGAGGTCTATTTCGCCGCGCTCGACGGCGGCCAGGACCGCCGCGTAAAATTCGTGCTCCACCGCCAGCACCCGCTGCTGCAGCGACGCCGGCGTGTCGTCCGGTAGCACCGGGACCTCGCGCCGCGCCACCACCGGGCCGCGGTCGTACTCCTCGTCGACGAGGTGTATCGATACGCCGGTGACCTCGTCGCCCGCGGCCAGCACCGACTCGTGGACGCGGATGCCGTACTTGCCCTCGCCGCCGTGGAGCCCGGGCAAGAGCGCCGGGTGGATATTCAAAATGCGGTTGGGGAAGGCCGCGAGAAACGCCGGCCCCCGCTTCTTCATATATCCCGCCAACGCGACCAGGTTGACGTCGCACCCGCGAAGCAGCTCCACGAACGCCCGGTCGAGGTCGGCGTCGTCCGAGTAATGGTAACTCGAGAGGTGGTGCGCCGGGATGCCGTGGCGGCGGGCGCGCTCCAGGACGCCGGCGCGAGAGTTATTGCTTACGACGACGACGACGTCCCCTTCGATTCGGCCGGCCTCGCAGGCGTCGATTATGGCCTGAGTGTCGGTTCCGCCCCCGGACGCCAAAACGCCTATGCGAAGTTTACCCACCGGCGTCATTTCCTCATCCACGGTTCCGGGTCGATCGCGACGCCGTCCTGGCGGACCTCGAAGTGGAGCGTCGACGCGGCGACGTAGCCGGTATCGCCGACCAGGCCGATAGTCTGGCCCTCGCCCACGCGCTCGCCCACGCGGGCCGTGAAGTCGCCCAGGTGCGCGTAGATGGACGCACAACCGCCGCCGTGGTCCACGACCATCAGCTTGCCGTACCCCAGGAACCAGTCGGCGTAGACGACCTTGCCCTTCATTACGGCGCGCACCCCCGTCCCCAGCGCCGCCTCGATGTCTATGCCGTCGTTTTGGGTGAACGTCCCGTAACGGTCGTCTTTGATACGGCCGAACCTGCGTACCAGGCGACCCGACGCGGGGCTGATTATCTTGCCGTGCCGCGCGAGAATTTCCGACTTCCCGCTTTTACCGGGGACCCGCGTTACCTTCCGTCCGCCGGCCTTCGACCGCACCAGAGACTCGAGCTCGGCCCGTTCTTTCTTTAATTCCCGCAGCCGTTTATTCAGGACGTCGTGTTGGGACTTAGCCCGCGTCAATATCTCCCGCTTGCGGTCGCGGCGAAGGCGGGCCAACCGTATCTCCTTCAGCTTCAATTGCTGGAGCGACTTCAGGTAATCCAACTCGCGCTGAAGCGCGTCGCGGTCCCGCTGGATCTCGACGCGCTTACGGTCCGCCGCCCGGGCGAGGCGGCGGTCCTCTCGCGCTATAGTCATCGTAAAGCGCACGCGCCTTACGAAGTCGCCCATCTCTTCGGCGCCCACTAACAACCGGACCGTCGGATAACGCCCCAATTTATACACCAGCCGTAAGTGGCGCGCCAGCTCGGCCTCGCGCGCCGCCAGCTCGAGCCCGGCTTCCTCCAGGTCGGCCTGCACCGCCGCCATCCGCCCCGAGGTCTCGATTACCTCGGCGGAGAGCTCGGCCATGGTCTTATCGATGTCCTCGAGGCGCCGGTCGATCTCGTGGATCGACTCCACCGACAGGCTGACTTCGGCGTCTACCCTCTTCAGGTCCGCCTCGTGGCGCCGGATGTCTTCTTTTATTTTCTCGAGTTTCGAGCGGCCTGCGGCCAACGCGACGACGGCCAAGGCCGCCGCGCCCCAGCGCAACCAACGGCCTCTCAACAATCGTGCGTCGCCTTCGAAAAAAGGACACATGGTTTAGATTAATTATAACCGATTTTCTTTTAACGCCAAAATTAAAATAGGGGCGGCGCGGCGCCTCGGCCGCCTTCCTACGGTACCGCCTTCAAAGCCTCCTTCAGGAGCGGCTCGCATACGCGCGCCGAGGGGATTAAAACCTCGTACGTCGGTACCGCCGGCAGGCCCCACGCGTCGGCCCACGCTAACCATTCGCCCAGATTGGACGCCGCCATATCCAACAGCAGGCCCACGTTGGCGCTTTCGTTCCGCAGGGACTTCGATAGCGGCGCCGCGGGCGGAAAATCCTCGGCGCCTACCACCTGTAATACCGAACCGTCGATTTTCCTTTGCCAATGAAGAGAAAGCTCCCGGCGTTCGCCCGCCGGCCTGGCCGTAACCACCACCGCGTTCCCGAAAGTAACCTCGGCCGCGGCCGCGGCAACCAACCTGCCGTAGCAGAAGGCCGCCCGCCCGTTGGCCGCTTTAACCTCGGCCCGCAACTCGTCGAAGGCCCTGGGGGGCGGTTTCGCCGTAAAGCCGGTCGCTACTACTACGCGCGCCCTCCGCAATTGGAAGGCGAACGGGAAAGCCCTGAGGACGTCCAAGCCGGTACGGATGTTTACGAGGAAACAAACTGCGCCCGCCGCCGGCGGCATCGCCCCCCCGGACCCTTCGACCACCACGAGTTCGCCTCCCCTTTCGGCGGCGTATACGAAGGCGTCGCCGAGGAGAGAATTCAACGGAACGCCGGTCAACCCGGTACCGGCGAAAGAACACCCGACCGCGGGGACGCCGGTCGCGGCGGCCAACAGGTAGTGGTCGCCGCCCACGCCGCGGCCGTCGCGATGATACGACAACAGCCGAGCCGCGGCCGACGCGGCCTCCCCCGGTTCCACGACCTCCGGGTACGACGGGCCGCCGAGGTCCAAAACGACGGCCGCGGTTTTATACTTGGCCTTTACCCGTTCTAAAAAATATATTATGGCCGCCGTCTTGCCCACCGCGGCCCCGGCACCCACGAAAGTTACGGTAGGTACGGTGCCGCCCTTTAAAACCGGCGGCCACAGGCGGAAGTCGGCGCCGTGAACTTCCAGGCCGAGCTGCAACGCCTCGTTGGCCCACGCGAAGCGCTCCGCCAGGGCGGCCTCCGTGACGTCCACTATCGCCCGCGGCTTGAACTCCGCGGCGGCGCGGCGGACCCCGGCCGCGGCTTCGGCCTCCGTCACGAACGGGACGTCCAACGAAAAGTTATCCGGGACCGCCTTGCCGATGAGCGCCGCGCCCACGATGCGGTACCGCTTCTCCACGATCAGGTAGTCGATGGCCGCCTGAATGGGCCCGGCACCGAACTTCACGTCGCAAAGTACGACCGCGTCCATAAGCCGCCGCTACGAGCGGTACACCACCTCGCCTTCGACCACGGTAGCCACGACCCTCGCCTGGGCGTCGAGGGGGTGGTCGCTCCAAACGACGACGTCGCCGTCGTAGCCGCGCGCCAGCTTGCCCAAGCGCCGGCCTAGGCCGAGCATTTGCGCCGCGCCGTTGGTGATGGCACGTAGCGCGCCTTTCTCGGTCATCCCCTCGCGCACCGCCGTCGCGGCCGAGGCGGTCAAGACGTCGATAGGTACGAACGGGTGGTCGGTGGTCAACGCCACGGCGCAACCCGCCTTCTCCAAAATACCGGCGGCGGCGTACGAACGCTCCCTCAACTCCAGCTTGAACCGGCCGATGAGGGTCGGGCCCACGACGCACGGCACGCCGTTCTCGGCCAGGTAGTCGGCGATGAGGTACCCCTCGGTGCAGTGGTCCGATATCAACCGGCACTTGAACTCCCGCGCTATGCGGACCGCGGTGGCGATATCGTCGGCGCGGTGGGCGTGCGCCCGCAGCGGCATCCGGCCCGCCAACACCCTCGCCAACGGCTCCATACGGATGTCGAGGTCGGGCCGCTTCGCCGGCGGCAGGCGGCGCTTGCGCCGGTACTCGCCCGCCCGCGTCAACATCTCGCGCAGGACCGCGGCCGTGCCCATCCGCGTAACCGGCATCCGCCGATTGTCGGGGTGGGAGAATTTCGGGTTTTCGCCGAAGGCGACCTTCATGCCGGCGTCGGCCGAGACGACCATCTCGTCTATTATGAAACCCGCGGTCTTCAACACCACGCCGGTGCCGCCGATGACGTTGGCACTCCCCGGCAGTACGCACACCGCCGTGATGCCGGCGCGGCGGGCGTCGTCGAAGCCGAGGTCGCGGGGGTCGATGCCGTCTAGCGCGCGTACGTGCGGCGTGGCGGCCTCCGCAGCCTCGTTGGCGTCGAACCCCGGCTGGCCGGTACCCTCGCCGAAGTTGCCGACGTGGGTATGGGCGTCTATCAAACCGGGCGTTACGACCAGGCCCTTGGCGTCGATAACTTCGGCGCCGCGGGGGACTTTAGCGGCCGGGCCCGCCGAAATTATCTTACCGTTTCGAATTACGACGTTCGCCCTCGCGGGCGCCGCGTCGCCGGTACGATACGTCGTTCCGTTTATAATCGCAAGCGTCTTCATCGCCACCGTCCTGGTCCACGACCCTTAACTTAACAAAAACCGTCGGATTTTTCAAATCTAACCCGCGGGTGCGCCGATAAATCCCTTGACACGACCCCGGTAAAAAAATATTATGGACCGGTTATTCAACGAAACGGAGGAACCGTGGCTAACTACAATCGCGTATTTCTATTGGGAAATCTCACCGCCGACCCCGAGTCGCGCGACCTGCCGACGGGGGGTATCGTAACGGACCTCCGGTTGGCCGTTAACCGAACGTACCGCAACCGCGACGGCGAACAGACGGAAGAGGTATCGTTTATCGACTGCACCGCGTACGGCCGCACCGCAGAGATAGCGCGCGATTACCTTAAAAAGGGGCGGCCGGTCTTCCTGGAGGGCCGCCTCCACCAGGACCGCTGGGAGACCGGCGAGGGCGAAAAACGCTCGAAGCTTAAGGTAGTGGTGGAACGTTTGGTGCTATTGCCGCGCCGGGCCGACACGACGGCCGCCGAAACCGAGCCGGAAACCGCTCCCCCGGAAGAACCGCCGGCTTCGGAATTCTAGCCGGCCCAAATCCCGGTAGAAAGCCCCGCGCCGTACGCGGGGTTTATTTTATCAGGTTTTAACACCCTTCCTCAACGGATTAAAACCAGCTTCCTGGCCGCCGCCCGACCGCCCGCCTCGAGCTTGTACAAGTACACGCCCGGCGGGAGCGGCGCGCCGTCTTCAGCCGTGCCGTCCCACGTTACCTTGTGGCCGCCCGCCGCGGCCCGCCCGTCCCACAACCGCCGAACGACGGCACCCCTCAAGTCGTAAACCGTCAACGTCGCGTGCCCGCCGTCGGGTACGACGAATACTATCGCCGTCGCGGCGCGGACGGGGTTGGGGTAATTCTGCGCCAGCGCGAACGTCGCCTTGCCGTAGTCCGGCGCCGGGACCGCGTCCACCGGCCCTTGCAGGAACGCCCGGCCGCTTTCCTCCACGCCCTCGAGCCAATAGTAGTAATCCTCGCCGTTCTCGAGCGGCGTATCCACGAAAGTAAAAGGAGACTCGCCCGCGATAAGGTCGTCGTTCACTTTGACCGGGCCGCTCGAGCCGCCGGCCACGCCCTCGGCCGCGGCCGGGCCCTCCGCCCGATATAAATTCCAACCGGCCACTTCCCTGTTCGTAGCCGCGCGCCACGAGAGCGTCACGCGTCGTGCGCCGGCGTGGGCGGTGAATTCCCGCGCCAACGGCCCGGCGCCCCCCGGGTTATGGCCGCCGTAGTCGCGCCCCGGGGACGCCGGCGTCGGCGGCTGCCACGCCGGCCTGTAATAAAGCATGAACGGGTCGCCCACCAGGACGTACCTTATCAGCGAATCGCCGCGTATCCGGTGAGCCGGGAATATCTCGGAGACCTGCGCCGTCGCGAAGCATAGCGCTTCCCCCAACGTGTAGCGGCGCTTCACGAGGCGGTTGACCAACGATATCCAGAACCAGCCGGACGACGGCGCGCCCACCGCCGTGTACGACGATACGGAGGCCGCGCCGAGGCGCCGCGTCACGACCGCGTTCATATCGCCCGAGCCGACCGAGCACGCGTTGAACGCCGCGACGAGACCCGGGCTCCTGTTCGGCATTTCGTCCCAGCGATTGTACGAGAACGACTCGCCGTCGAGGTTCACGAACCCGGAAGGCCCGCCGGGCCAATCCTCCCTACCCCAGGGGACGTTTTGCGCGATGCCGGTGTCTCCGTCCAGGGGGTAGACGCCGCCCTTCGAGCCGTGGCTCGAGCAATAGAAGAAAGCCGTGCCGAGGTTGACGTCCTTCTGGAAACCGAAGAGCTCTTCGCCGGGGACGAACGGGTGCGGGGGCCCTTTTCCCGCGCGGCGGCCGTCGTGGACGACGGCCCCGTACCCGCCCTCGCGGAAGTCGGTAAAGACGCCCGGGTCGTCGAAGCCGCCGCCGCGGCACCCCAACACCTCGTTGACCTTGTGGAACTTGCCGTAGTTGTCTCTGTAGGTATCCGGGCACGATACTACGTTCTGGGCCATATACGAAACGCCGCAGAACGTGACGTGGTCCGGCCGCGGGTTAGCGAAGATGAGGGCGCGGTAGGCCGACGTCATGTTGAGCGACGCCAGGCTCTCCGCCGGTGGATTTACGAAGCGGCCCGGCGCGGCGCCGCGCTCGTCGGGCGTCTCGGAATCGCCGATAATCGCCCGGTCGAAGGCGTAGGGGAGACTCCCGTCGCCGAAGGCGGGCGCGAAGGTCAGGACGTACTCGAGTTGGTTGGGGTCGGTGCCGCCCAGCGACTCGAGCCAGTCGTAAAATCGGTCCGCCACGGCCTGCTCGCCGGCTAGCGCCGCCGCGGGCATGACGTACGGCTCGAGCAGCTTCTCGCGGCTCTCGGGGGCCAGCGCCCGTTCCAATTCCCACGCGCTCGAGCTCAGCGCGGTTATGTCCGCGGGGAGTTCCAGGACGAAGCCGCCGTACCGCGCCGCGGCCGCCGCCGCCGGCGCCGCCATCCCCCGGCCGCGGAAGCAACACAGCACCGGCGGCGCCGGGTCCGTAAGCCCGTTGATATATGTTACTACGTCGCGCTCCGTCTTTAAATCGGCGACGACGCGGACGCCTCGGGCGGCGAGCGCCTCGCGGACCGAGGGCGGCAACGTGTCCCCTATCTCGACCACGACCGCTTTCGACGCGCCGAGGTAGCCGATGAATTTCAACGTCTCAAGCGAAAGGTCCGAGGGGCCGGCGTAGAAGAGCGGCGCATTGAGGTAGGAGGCGATGGAGGCCGCGTTGGCGGCGCTCTCGACGTCGCGGACGGTCGGCGCGGCGACGTACGGCGCGACGACGACGTACTCGCTGGCAAGCCAATCGCGCGAGAGCTCGCACGCGACGCGGGGCGGCGGCCCGATTATCTCCCGAACGCTCTCTTCGTCCAGCGCGAAATACTTCCGCGCGTACTCGACGTCCGACGGGGCCACGCCGCCCACGGCGACGAGCTGCCTCAGGCCGCCGCGGCCGTCGAGGTACCTTCGGTACGCGTCGAAGAACCGGGCGACGGTATCGTTACCGACGGCGTCGGCCAGGACCGGAGCCTGGTAGGTGTCGCCGGCGTAGCGGAAGACGAACGCCGGCGCCGCGGCGAAGTAGTTATAAAGGGAGTCGGCGCTCGCGTCGTCGTGGACGAGGGCCAGGCGGGGCATAGGCCGCCAACCGGCGAAGGCCGCACCGACGCTTAAGTTCAATAAAACGAAGATGCGAAAATATAACCGCACGAGGTATATTTTACCACGGCCTTTACGAATCCGCAACGTCGGGGAATTTTAGGTGTGGTTCCCATATAATAATGGCACAAGGAGCTCCCAAGTAATAATGTCACATCATGGAGAGGAAGACGTATTTAAAGGAGCGAGAATTGCGCCGGTTTCAGGTACTAAGCCTTTACGAGAAGAAAGCGATTCGGTACCAAGAGGCGGCGGTGGCGCTGGGGGTAACGGCCAGGCAGTTTTGGCGGCTGTGGCGGCGTTACCGGGAAGGGGGCGCTGATGCATTGGCCCACCGGTTGCGGGGCCGTCCCTCCCCACGGACCCTCGCGGCCACAACCCGCGACCGCATCGTGGAACTCAGAACCAACGTCTACGGCGACTTCAACGACGTCCACTTCACCGAGAAGCTTAACGAGGTAGAGGGGATAGTCGTGGGTCGCGAAACGGTACGCAAGCTCCTACGGGCCGACGGCATCCCGCCGAAGCACTCTCGCCGAAGCCCTGGGCACCGCAGCCGTCGTCCACCCTGGCCCGCCGAAGGGGCGCTCGTCCAGGCCGACGCCAGCCCGCACCCCTGGCTCGGCGAGGAGTACATCGCCCTCGTCGTGGCCGTGGACGACGCCACCAAAAAGATCCTCTACGCCCATTTCGAAAGACGCGAGACCACCGTGGCTTATCTTAAAATGCTACGCCAACTCTGCCGCCGCTACGGCCGTCCCCTGGCGCTTTACGCCGATAAACACTCCATCTTCCAAACGAACCGCGAACCTACCATAGAAGAACAGCTCCGCGGCCTGGAACCCGCCACCCAGTTCTCCCGCGCCTTGCAAGAGCTCAACATACACTACATCGCCGCCAACTCCCCCCAGGCCAAAGGCCGCATCGAACGCGCCTTCCGCACCCTCCAAGACCGCCTCCGCGCCGAACTCCGCCTCGCCAACGTGGCCGACCTCAACGCGGCCAATAGCTCCCTCCGCCGCTTCGTCCCCGCTTACAACCGCCGCTTCGCCCGGGCCCCGGACGACCCTCAGCCCGCCTGGCGTCCCCTGCCTTCCGACCTAGACCTCGACGCCGTGTGTGCCCTTAAAGACCATCGCGTCGTCAAACCCGACAACACCATCTCCTTCCACGGCCGCACCCTCCAGATACCTCCCAACCCCTACCGCGCCTCCTATGCCAAGGCCTCCGTCGAAGTCCGCGAACTCCTCAATGGCCAGATCCGCATCTACTACCAAAATCGCCTCCTGGTCTCCTTCCCTAAAACTAAGGGCCCTGCCCCCGACTTCGACCGCATCCCTTCCCTCAAACTCTACCGGAAGTTGGCCGCCACCTCTAACCCCTTGTGACATTATTACTCGGGAATTATGTGACATTTTTATGTGGTAATAACACGTCGGGGAATTTTAGGTTGACTATTAAGCCCTTTTTTCATTATACTAATGGCGTCGGGCGATTAGCTCAGTTGGCTAGAGCGCCTGCCTTACAAGCAGGAGGTCGGAGGTTCAAGTCCCCCATCGCCCAATACGATAAAGGGCCCGCAAGGGCCCTTTTTTATTAGCGACTGTTACGTGCCGCATTTCGGCGCGG
>DATKVX010000087.1 GCA_035529855.1 bacterium | reverse complement strand
ACCGTCTCGATGAGGGAGACAGCGTGGAAGCACGCCAGCGCGCCGCCCCGCGCCGACCTGAACCAACGAAACCGCGGCCGCGCGCTTCTGGCGCTCGAGACGCAACAACGGCTCTTGAGCGAGGTGTACAGCGAATGGCCGCAGGATACGCTCGAGGTGTTGGAAATAAAGGGGCTCCCGGGCAATCCGGAGGGGCCTCCGAATAACCGCCACACCTGGGGCGGCATCCACCGCGTCATCTCCCCCACCGGCCTGGACTTCACCGAGTCCCGCTTCGAGTACGTCGAGATAATGATGAAGCTCGTCGGCGTAGAGGGCGGGACCCTCCACCTCGACCTCGGCACCGTGGACGAAGACGCCGACGGCAACTCGGTCCTGGGCCAGGAGATACTCGTGGACGGAAGGTTGATACCGGATAACGACAACGGGTACTGGTTTGATAATACTGAAAAACAGGAACAGGGCGGCGGTAAATCGCCGACGCCACCTGGCTGGTTCGCTTACCTAATCCACAACAAAAACATCTTCGACTCGGAAGACAACAACCTCAACGGCAACCTCGACACCGCCAACAACTACTTCACGTACGACATACCGCTGGACGAGGTCCTCAACGAACGCTCGCCGTACGTCGTCCGGGGGTCGAGGGACCCCAAAGCCCCGCTCGAGGCCGGATGGTACATATTGCGGGTGCCGTTCAACTTCGAGACCGCGGACGCCGAGGGCCAACCGGACGCCACCGGCATCCAGGTGCTGCGGTTCTGGCTCGAGGCCCGGACCAACGACGACTTCCCCTCGAGCTCGTCCGTCGTCCTCGCGACGGTGTCGTTCGCCGCGATGAAGTGGGACAAGCCGGAGCTCGACCCCGACAAGGGCCTTAACGAGATGAAGATCTCCACCAAGGACAGCCGCAACGACGCCGACTACGTCCCGCGGCGCGAGGTCGAAGACCCGGAGACGAAGACGCTCGAGCGCGAGCAGGCGCTGGTCGTGGAGTACATCCTCACGGACTGGGAAGACATCGGCGTCAAGTCCGAGGAGGGGTTCGTGGTGTGGGGCGCGGGCAACGACGAGTACGACACCGAGGACGCCAACCACAACGGCCTGTTGGACCCGGGCGAGGACGTGGGCGTCGGCCCGTACCACGTCGGCGCCGGCAACGGCCGGCTGGACGAGGAACCGGCGCCGGAAGGGTCCACCCGCTACACCACCTACCAGGGCCAGGACTACACGCACTACGGCAAGATGCGCTTCTACTACTTCAACCGCACGCCGCAGGACCGCGGCCGCCCCCCCTCCGACAACGACATCATCTTCATACGCTTCGGCGCCGACGAGAACAACTACTACGAGTATTTGACGCAGATGGGGGGGACACAGGAGTGGGTCGAGGTGACGGTGGACATAGAGCGCTTCCTGGGCCTGCAAGCCAAAGGCCAGCCGTTCATCCAGGCAGGCGAGGCGGTGGTCCACGAGCACTACCGCGTCGCCGGCGACCCGTCGCTGCTCACCGTCGTCGAGACCCGGGTGGGAATACGCACCAAGCTGCCGCGCGACGGCGGCTCGGGGGGATTTCTCGCCTACCGCGAGGTGTGGGTGAACGACATCATACTGCTCGAGCCCGAGGACCTGATCGGGCGGGCGATGCGCGCCAGCACCTCGCTCGACTTCGGCAACTTCATAAAGGTGAGCGGCGGCTTCCGCAACGTGGGCGCCGGCTTCGAGCAGATCGGCACTACCGCGACGGCCCGCTCTACCACGACCAGCAAAAACGCGGAGGCCACGCTCGAGCTCGCGAAATTCATGCCGGACCTGTGGAACGCGCGGATGCCGCTCTCCGGCTCGGCGAGCAAGTCCGAAACGGTCACCGAGGAGAAGTACGACCCCAAACAGTCCATCTACGCCCAGGGGCGCGCGGTCGGCGTATCGCGGCGCATCGGCATCATGTTCAGTAAGTACAAGCTGCCGAGCGGCGACTTCTCTTTTCGCAACTCCGATTCGCTCAACTATAAATACGGCCGCACCGTCGAGTCCGACACCTACAGCGGCGGCATGGACTACGACGTCTACCCCCGGAAGAGGTACTTGCCCACCAACGTCCGAACCGACTTCGACCGCGACTTCCAGAAGACGACCTACGCCCAGAAAGAGAAGGAGAGCACCAACACCGACTGGGTGACGGACGACAGCCGGAGCTCGGTAAAATTCGAACCCATCGAAGACCTCGAAATCACGCCCTCCTACGACTACGATTACACCCGCGACCGCATAGACAAGACCGAGGAGTCGTTCGACGAGACGTACGGCCTGCGCGCCGACTACTTCTACGTCAAAGGGCTCCGCCCCGGGACGTCCTACACCAGCAGCTACCGCGAAATAGTCCTGTTGGGAACCGAGGAGGAGACGCCGCCGGAGACGGACTCGGGCCCCAACCTCGGGCCGGCCGAGGTGTTGGACTTATCGCTCTCAACCTCGTACAACTTCTCGGTGCCGGTGGACGTGGGCAAACTGACCGACGAGCGCACCCGCGGCATCAACAAGTGGTCCATAACGCCCAGCTACGACCTCATCCGCTCGTCGAGCTATACCGATATGGCGGGGCGGGCGCCGATGTGGTATCGCATGGGCCGCGACCACGTCCTGCCCGAATTCACGGACACCCCCAAATACATCAACTCGCGGCGCCGCTACAGCATAACGGTCAATAACCGCTTTCACCCGCTCGAGTTCCTGGGCTACCGCGAGGGGACGAAATGGGAGAACTGGGACTTCATCCAGACCGACTTCGACTACTCCTACTCCAACGAGCTCTCGGTCATTACGGGCGGGCCCTCGCGCACCATAAGCACGACCTTCCCGGACGTGACGTGCCAGCTCTACGGCACCAAGAACTTCCCCCTCGTCGCGGCCTACCTCAACCGCTCGACGGTAGCCGCCAGTTACGTCAAGAGGAGGGTTTACCAACAGGACAACGACGTAGAAGTTCAACAGAAACCCGGCATTTCGTGGCGGGCGACGTGGACGCGGAACTTCCGGACGCGGGCGGACTATAATTACACCTACACGAAAACCCAGGAGCTCGACCCGGGCGATACGCCGACCGACAGGTTCCACATCCTGACGGAAAAGAACCCGTCGCTGACGCTGTACTACGACGTCGCCAACCCGCACGGCTTCAAGGTCCCGCTGTTGGGAACGCTGCGGTGGCGCAACGAGCTCAACCTGACGGCGGGCGTCTCCTTCACCGAGACCCGCGGCGTCGAGGCCGCCCAGGACGACACCGACGAGTGGATATATACGCTCTCGGGGGGATACTACGTTACGACCAACCTCCGCGCCGACGTGACCGGGACCGTGACCCGCTTCAAGAATTATTCCGGCATACAGCAAGATTACCGTACGGTAGGTATAAACGGTAATTTCGAAATAATCTTCTGACGGAACGGCGACGCGGTAAAAAAATCCTTGACATATAAGCGCGTTTATCCTAATTTTTTTCAAACGGAAGGAGAAACGACGGATGGATATGATCTACCAAGCCGGCCCCTTGGTGGCGGTTTTGTTTTTCGTCTCGATACTCACTATCGCCTTCGCGTTGGAGCGTTTCTGGGCACTGAACATCGCGCGCGGGAAAATACCCTCCGAAAAAATATTACCGCGGGTTAAAGAGTCCATCGAAGACGGAGACCTGGACGCCGCGGAGAAAAGCGCGGAGGAGCAATTGGGCTCCGTAGGCCGCGTTCTCGCCGCCGGCATCAAAAAGTATAAAGCGATGACCGGCAGGTTCGCCGAGCGGGGCCTCCGAAACGAACTCAACCTGGCGCTGCAAGAGGCCAACGTCATGGAAGGCGCGCTCCTGGAGCGCAACATAATCCCCATCGCGACCATCGGGTCCATCGCCAACCTTATCGGCCTGCTCGGCACGGTGGTCGGTATGATCCAGTCGTTCGCCGCCATCTCGGCCACGGGCGTGGGCGAGAAGGTAGCGGCGTCGAAACTGGCCCAAGGCATCGCGACGGCCCTCATCAACGCCGCGGGGGGCCTTATCGTCGCGATTATGGCGGTAATTTTCTATAACTATTTCCTAAGTCGCATCGATAAGCTGGTCTTTTCGATGGAAGAGGCTTCGGCAAACTTGCTCGAATACTGTTTGCTGTCGGAGCGCAGGCTAAAACGCTGAACTCTATAGCTTAGTTATATAACCCCGTTAGGAGAGGACGGAAAGAATGAGAAGGATAATCATTACGATCTGCTTCGTGCTGTTCGTAATCTACCTCGCTTGGTGGGTCGTCTGGTTCTTCGTTATGGGCCGCAACCTGTCGTTCGTCTTCGACACTATGGCGGCCTTGGGCGGCGCGGTCCGTATGGAAGAGAACATATATAATACTGAGAACGCCAACGTCCTGGGCCAGGGCGGCGCGGTGGTGGCGCGCGGCGGCGGCCTGGTCGACATGCTCTTCTTCCTGTTGCTCTTGACGCTGTTCTTCATCGTCGAACGCGCTACGATGTATAATACGGCGAAGGGGAAGATGACCCACGTCCGATTACTCGGCATAGTTAAAGAGCGCATTAATGCAGGCGACTACGGAGGCGCCTCCGCCGCTTGCAGGGACCAGAAAGGCGTGGTGGGCCGAATACTGGCCGCGGGCATAGAGAAGTACGCGCTCGTAAAAGGCCAATACGACGCCGCGACGACCAGGGCGGAGGTTCAGCAATCCATATCCGAGACCAACGCCATGGAAGCCTCGCTCCTGGAACGCAACCTCATCTTCATCGCGACTATCGCTTCCATCGGAACGATGACCGGCCTGCTCGGGACCGTCGTCGGGATGATCCGGGCGTTCGCGGCCTTGGCGGCCAAGGGCCGGCCGGACCCGAACAAACTCGCCACCGGCATCTCGGAAGCGCTCATCAATACCGCCGGCGGCCTGACCGTCGCCATTATCTCCATCGTCGCGTACAACTACTACCTCAACCGCATAGACAGATTCAACTTCACGTTCGAGGAATCGTCGAACGAGTTGTTGGCCCTCCTGACGGCGAAGGAGGAATAGAAGTATGGCCGGCGCAGATATGCCAGCCGCGGGAGGCGGCAAAGGCGTTAGAAGAAGGATCAGCATCTACATCGACATGACGCCGATGGTGGACGTTATCATACTGCTGCTCATCTTCTTCTTTATGACCTCCCAATTCAAAGAACCGGCCGCGGTGGAGGTAACGTTGCCCAAGCCGGGGGCCGGTGAGAAGTTCGTCAAGGTCAAAGAATCCAACGTCCTGACCATAAAGGTCGACGAGGCCGGTAAGGTCTACGTCGTCGATACGCGGTACCGGGAAGGGAAAGAAGTATCGCTCGAAGAATTGGGCAAATACATCGGCGCTTCCCAACAGAAAAACGAAAACCTCATCACGATTATCGACGTCTCGCCCCAGGCGGAATACTCGCGGATGATGGACGTCTTGGACGAATTCAAAATGGCGTCGGAGCAAACGGGCGTGAAGAAGATCTCGCTCCAGCTCGAGGAGGCGCCCGAGACGGCGGCGACGGCCGAGGCGGGCGGCTAAGAGCGCGAAGGGGTTCGTAATAACATGCTACGGAAAATGCAGCGGCGGGTTCAAGTCCGCATCGACATGACGCCGATGGTGGACGTCATCATATTGCTGTTGATATTCTTCTTTATGACGGCCACCTTCAAAGAACCGGACGCCGTAGAGGTCACGTTGCCTTCCGCGGCCGCCGGCGTAAAGATCCCCAAAGACGTCGATATCGTCTCGGTCGTCATCGACGGCCAGGGCGTCGTCTACGTCAACAATATACCCATCGAGCGTCAGGGCGACATTACGGAAAAAGTTAAAACAGCGCGTATCGAGGCTTTGAACGCGGGGGTCCCGCCGGATAAAATAATTTTCAACGTACGCGCCGCGGAGAGAGTCGAGTACGGCATACTCATCTCGGTTATGAAAGAGCTGCAGGCCGCCAACATCCTCGTCTTCAACCTGGAAGTCCAAAAAGAAGAAGGCGCCTGGTAACTACCGGACGCCGAAATGCGAAAGCGATTAAACGGCGGGGACGAACCCCGCCTTTTTTTTGCGTTAACCCGGGTGAAGACGCGTAATTATTTCGGTAACCTCCCGCACGTTATCCGCGACGACGTCGGCGCGCGGCTCGAGCTCCTTCGCCTCCCGGGCGGTTAAATGGCCGGTGAGCACGACGGCGGTGCGGCAGCCGGCGCGCCGGCCGGCCTCGACGTCGCGCGCGCTGTCCCCCACCATCCAACATTCTTCGACCGGGCCGGCGTCGGCGGCCGCCGCGAGGGCTTCGAGCAACAAACCCGGCTCGGGTTTGCGGCAGTCGCAGCCGTCTTCCGGTTTATGATAACAATAATATACGCCGTCTACCGGGCCGACCTCGCGGGCCAATTTAGCGGTCACGGCGTCTACGTCCGCCCGCGAGGCGAGCCCCCGGGCGACGACGGACTGGTTCGACACGACGTAGACCAACCACCCGGCGGCCTTGAACGTCTCCACCGC
>DATKVX010000086.1 GCA_035529855.1 bacterium | reverse complement strand
CCTCCGGGAACTCGAGCTCCCAGTGGAAGAACTCGCGGCCTACGCCGTGCTCGTCGCCGTGGCTCAACGCCGTCGCCGCCGCCACTATCGGCAGGGATAGTAATTCTTTGGGCCGACTTATGGACGCGAGCGCTGCCGCGTACTCGTCGGCGGTAACGTCGTTGCCAAAGTACGTACTGACCCACGTGTCGGCCACGGCCTGGAACGGCTTCAACCGTTCCTGGGCGGTGCGGAGTAGGGTTTCCTTTACCTCGACATCTTCTATCGCGTCGGTCCCCCGGGCGAGTATCCCCATAACCTCGTTCAAGGCGTTAGGCATCGCCTGCTCGAGGCGCGTCGCGAATAGGTTTTGCGTAGGCGCGGCCTCGTTCTTTTTATTTTTCCGGGGGACCTCGCCTAAGTCATCGACGCGGGCACCTACTAGGCTGTTGCCGAGCTTGAGGTGGTGGTCGAGGAACGAAAGGGGCTTGTCCTTCGCGACGGTGTGTAACCAGAGGCTCAACTTAGCCAACTCGACCGCGAGTGGGTTAAGGTCGACGCCGTAGATGCAGCGCTCGACGGCGTCGCGCTGGTATTCCTTTTCGGTTTTCTCCGCTTCCGCGCCGGCGTACTCGACGCACCGCCGCCCTACGTAGTCTACGGCCCCCACGAGGAAATGCCCGGAGCCCATCGCCGGGTCGAGGACCTTTATTCCCAAAACCGCGTCCGGCGTGGCCATTTTTTCCGTCAGCGGCCCGAGCGTGTTTTCGACTATGTAATCCACTATATATTCGGGTGTATAGTAACTGCCGGTGGCTTTGCGCTCCCCTTTATCGGTATATAATTCAATTCGGTCGTCTTTCAATGTGGGGTGGAATTCCAGAAGCCCCTCGTATATCGAGCCGAGGTGGCGCACGTCTAACTCGCCGTAGTCGACTTGGTGTCTGGTGCGGCCTTTTTTATCCTGGGCGAACGCAATAAGCGCCAGCGCACCGGCCAAGTAGCGGTCCGGGACCGCGTATTTTGACAGGAAGCCGGCAGGGAGGAACGGCAGGCCGTCCTCCTTAAAAAGGCCGCCGTTATATTGGGGTACTTTCAGGCTTGCGTCGCCCTCGTCTATTAACCGGAACAAGTGCCTTAGCCGGTCGTAAAGCATGGACCTATTTTCGCTAAAGGTCTCGGGCGCACCGCGGTCCACTTCGTTTAAAATTTCTTGAAGCGAGTATCTTTTATAAGCATCTTCTCCCCGGGGCAGTAGGTTTTTGTTCTCTGCGTAGAGTATGAATAGCAACCGGTATAGGAGTATTACCGACCCCTCGTAGATATCCTTTATTTCTAGTTCGGCGTCGAGATTACGGAAGCCATTACATAAAAGCTCAAGGGCTTTATATGCTTTTTCTTTCAGGTCTTCGCCTATTTCCGCCCAATAATCCCCGCTTTCTCTGCGTACTAATTCTTGGACGCCGCGGGCGAACGCAGGTCCGCTGAACAGCGCGTAAAATAAATGGAACGCGTCGTCGTCAAGAAGGGCTTCCGGTAAATTAATTTCAAAGAACGATTGCGAAACCGGCGGCGTGTTTCGGTTATAAACCCGCCAAAGCCGCCCGTCGGTTAATACGCCCCAATCGGTCGCGGTATCTTGAATGTAGTTTGCGATCTGCTTCGTAGGGATGGCGTTGGGGTTTTTGTCTAGCGCCGTCCCGCCGCCTTTATCCAGCTCCCGGCCCCACCTTTTGGCGTCCGCCAACGCCGAGGCTCCTTTGTATTTTTCTTTGTCCCGGGCGTCAGCTTCGGCGCGCGTTTTTTCGTCCCCGAAAAACGCGTAGTCGGCCTCTTGGCCCCCGGGTACGTTTACCGCGACAATATAATGTATGCCGAGCGCGTTTAGAATAGGTCTTATCAGATCGTCTTCAAGTTGGGCTTCGTTCTTTTGAGCCACCGTCTTTATATTTTTATCTATAAGGGTTTGTATATTTTCCTTTAACCCCTTAGGCGGCGCCATTTTTTTATATTCGGCCGTCTCGGGAAATCGACGCTTTACATAGTGCTCCGAGAAAAGCCCTACGCATCGCGGCTTCATATTAGGTAACGTCTGTTGCGTCCCTATCATCACTCCCACTCCACCGTGGCGGGCGGCTTGGAGGTTACGTCGTAGACGACGCGGTTGACGCCGGCCACCTCGTTCGTGATGCGGCTCGAGATCCTGGCCATGAGTTCGTGGCACATGCGGTACCAGTCCGCGGTCATGAAGTCCGCCGTCGTTACGCAGCGCAGCGCGCACACGTACTCGTACGTCCGCTCGTCGCCCATCACGCCCACCGACTTCACCGGCAACAACACCGCCAGCGCCTGCGCGATCTCGTCGTAGACGCCGGCCTCCCTTATCTCCTCCCGCAAGACAGCGTCCGCCCGCCGGAGCGTCGCGAGCTTCTCGGCCGTGACCTCGCCTATGCACCGCACCGCGAGGCCCGGCCCCGGGAACGGGTGGCGCCCCACTATTTTCTCCGGCAGGCCCAGCTCCCGGCCTACCGCGCGCACCTCGTCCTTGAATAGCTCCGCCAGCGGCTCGAGCAGCTCGAAGGGCAGTTCCTCCGGCAGGCCGCCGACGTTGTGGTGCGTCTTAATGATGTCCGACGGCCCCTTCACGGAGCGCGACTCGATGCGGTCCGGGTAGAGTGTTCCCTGCGCCAGGAACTTCACGCGGCCGTCGACCTTCTCGGCCTCGGCGCCGAATACGTCGATGAAGGTGTGGCCTATGACGCGGCGCTTCTGCTCCGGGTCCGCCACGCCCTCGAGTTTATTTAAAAACAGCTCGCCGACGCGGGCCACCGTGAGCGGTATCCCGAGCTCGCCGCGGAAGACGCGCTCGACCTCGTCGACCTCGCCCTCCCGCATCAGGCCGTTATCGACGAAGATGGCGTGGACGCGGTCGCCGACCGCGCGGTGCAGCAGCGCCGCGAGCACGCTCGAGTCCACGCCGCCCGATAGCGCCAGCACGACGTGTTCGTCGCCTACCAGCTCCTTTATCTCCGCGACCTTTTCGGTTATGAAAGACGCCGGCGTCCAGGTGGCCTCGAGGCCGGCTACGCCGAAGACGAAGTTGGCCAAAATGCGCGAGCCGTGTTCGGTATGCGTTACCTCCGGGTGGAACTGCAGGCCGTAGATGCGACGCGCGTCGTCGCCCACCGCGGCGTAGGGCGAGTTATCGGAGGTGGCGAGGGCGCGGAACGCCGGCGGCAGCTTATCGAGCCGGTCGCCGTGGCTCATCCAGACGCGGAACTCCTCCGGGACGCCGTCGAAGAGGGGGTGGGGCGACGGGACGCGCAGCGTGGCCGGGCCGTACTCGCGCGCCGCCGCCCGCGCCACCTCGCCCCCGAGCGTGGCCGCTATGTATTGCAGGCCGTAGCAGATGCCGAGGACCGGGACGCCCAGCTCGAGCACCCGGGCGTCGGCCCGCGGCGCCCCCTCGGCGTATATCGAGGCCGGCCCGCCCGACAGGATGAGGGCCTGGACGTTTCCGGCCTTCAGCGCCTCCGGGTCGACGTCGTACGGCTCGATGGCGGCGTAGACGTGCTGCTCGCGCACCTTGCGCGCGATGAGCTGCGTGTACTGGCTGCCGAAGTCGAGGACTACTAGCTGAAGTTGCACTTACACTCCCGCGACGTCGCGGCCCTTGGGGAACTCGACGTCGTAGTTGAAGGTTATCTTTTTCTTCTCGCCCTCTTTGAGCGTGAAGTGCCACTCCAGCAGGCCGTCGTCGCCCTTTTCCATCGGCTTGGGCTTGGCCTCCGTCATCTTGACCTTGATGTCCTTGTCCAACGGCACCGGGAGGCGCTGCTTGACGACGACGCCGGCGGCGGCGCCGGTATGGTTCTCGAGGTCGGCCTCGGCCTTGAACGTTATCTTCCGATTGGAGCCCGTAAGGCCCGACGACTCGTCGGTGACCCGCTGGCAGTCGTATTCCACTTTAAGGCGGTCGTCGGCGCCGAGGTAATACTCGAGCTCGGCGCCGGGGACGGTCAGCTCGAGCTCGGCGCGGCCCACGTACTCGTCGCCGCGGAAGACGTTCGCGACGCCCGGCAGGAACGTGAGCTCGGTCTCGTTGGTCGCCTTCGCACGTAAATACGCGACCTCGCCGTATTCGGGCGTTACGACGTGGGCGAGCTCGCCGCGGAAGCGGTGGGTGCTGACGGCGACGACGTGCGGCTCGCCGTCGGCCGGGACGGAGGGCAGGCCCGGGACGACGTACGTTACCGCGGGCCCCCGCGTCTCGACCGCGGCCTCGGCTTGCTCGGCTTCGTAATACGCCCCCGCCTCGAGGTCCGCCTTGGCCTCCAATAGCTCTTCGGGTTCTTCTTCGGCGACGGCTTCAGCGCGGACGACGGCCTTGGCCTGGGCGGGCGCGGGCGCCGCGACGTACGGCTGGTAGAAGTCGACGTATTTGGGCTCGAGCTCGGGGGGCGCCGCGCCGGCCTGCGGCCGCGTCGTCGACAGTTTGAGGTTGACGTCGGCCCAGTCCTCGCCCGTGTTCTGGTAAACGGCGGCGCGGTATTGGACCTCGGTTTCGTTGCGGGTCTCGTCGAAACGGAGGTCGTACGTGGGCTCCCAGTGGGCGTCGGGCATGACGTAGCTCAGCGTCAGGTCGAACTCGCCGCCCACGGAGCACTCGTAGGACACGGCGGCGGTTTTCTCCTCGCGCGGCCGCGGCGCCTTGTGCTTCTCGTACTCGAACCGGAGTATTTCGAGCTCGCGGTCCTTATCGCGCAGCGCCTTATCGAGTTTCAACAACTGCGCGTTGGACTTGCCGAGGTCGTCGTAGAAGAACGAGACCACGCCTTCGGCTTCCGCCAAATCCAAACGGCGGCGCGCGATGGTTTTGGCGAGGTCGCGGGTCGCGGCTTCGCTCAGCGCCTGGACGCCCCGCCGCCGCTCGGCGGTGACTTCGCGTTTATCGGCCAGCGCGCGGCGCTCGTCTTCGGCCTTCTCCAGCGCCAGGCGGAGCTTCTCGGTTTGGGCGGCCGACGGCCGGCCCGGGAATTCGCGTCCTATCTTCACGCCCATTATCCGTACCTTGGCCGGGCCGGAACCGGCGACGCGCAGCGAGTACTCGTCCAGCGCCGCGGGCAAGCTCCGCACGACGATGGTGCCTTCGCCGACGTCGAGCGCCAGGTGGGCGGCCCGGGTGATCATAGCCCGGTCGGCGTACGCGGTGACGGCCGATATCGCCGAATCGGCGCGGTGGGTGCGCGGCACCTCGCGCATCGCCTTCTTGCGTCTTTTCGTCGCCATACTACCTCGCTTCGGCTCTGCCCAGAATAAGGCCGACCAGCGCCCCGGCGAGCGGGCACCATACCAACGAATCGAGTATCCAGGCCCAGGCCGTGGCCGCGGGCATTTTGACCCACAGTATTACCGACAGGGTCGAGGCCAGCACCACGCCGAACCACACCAGGGCGCCGAAGATAAACCCGCGTAGGGCGGCGGGGCCCGGTAGCGCGCGGCTCAGCGTCCAATACAGCAGCGCGAAGAGGAGCCCCGCGGCCACCGAGAGCAGCGCCATATGGGTCATCATCGCCGGGTACGTCCGCCAGACGGCGAGGTGCGCCGGGTCCGCGTACGACGCGCCGAAGACAGCGGCGTGAAAGAGAAAGCCGGTCCCTATTTTAATTATTCCCGCGACGACGCCGGCGACGATCCACCTTAAAAACCTCACGCCTATACCCCCTTCACCTTCCGTTAGTTTTCGCGATGCCGGCCGCTTCGTCCATGCTGCCGGTACGGTAACCGTCGAGGTCGAGCGTTACGAACTTGAAACCCAGCTCGCGCAACCCGGCCGTAATGCGTTCCCGTATTCCGGGTTTGGTCGCCCGGGGTAATTCCTTCGCGTCGAGCTCTATCCGCACGGTAGGGCCGTGGAAGCGGCAACGTATCTGCTGGAACCCGAGGTCCGCCAGAATTTCCTCCGCGTCCTCGATGAGCTTCAACTTTTCAAGCGTTATCTCTTCGCCGTACGGAAAACGCGACGCCAGGCACGCCGAACGCGGCCGTTCGAAGTTGGGAACGCCGTTCTCGCGCGCCAGCCACTTAACCTCCTCTTTGGTCAAACCGACCTCGGCCAGCGGCGAAATTATCCCCAGCTCGCGCGCGGCCCCGGCCCCCGGGCGGTGTCCCTCGAGCTCGTCGGCCGTGGTGCCGTCGGCCACGGCGGCGAGGCCGTTCTCGCCGGCGAACTTCTTGAACTCCCCGAAGAGCGAGCGCTTGCAATAATAACACCGATCCGGCGGGTTGGCGCGGAAAGTGGGGTCCTCGGCCTCGTGCGAGTCGATAATCGCGTGTTCGGCGTCGAGAATGCGCGCCGTGGCCTGGGCGTGTTCGACCTCGCGGGAGGGGTAGGCCGGCGAGCGGGCCGTTAGCGCCAGTACGCGGCCCCGAACGGCCTTCTGCGCCGTCGCGAGGAGGAACGTCGAGTCGGCGCCTCCCGAGAAGGCGACCAGCAGCGACGGCAACTCCCCGAGTCGCGCCAGGAGCTCGCCGTATTTTTTCTCGGCCGCCGTGGGCATTACGGAGAGACCTCGTCGATAACGCCGCCGCCGAGCAGGGCGTCGCCGTCGTAGAAGGCCGCGGATTGGCCGGGCGCTATGGCGCGCCGCGGCTCGTCGAACGTCACCGCCCACGTCGCCGGGGTCAACCGGCGCAGCGTCGCCGCCGCGCCCGGGTCCCGGTAGCGCACCATCACGGTGGCCCGCACTTCGTCCCCGTCGGGCGGGAGCAGCCAATTCACGTCGCCGACGCGGAACCGGCTCGAGGCCAGCGCCGGCCCCTCGGCCAGTACGACGGTGTTCGTCGCGGCGTCTATCTCTTTTACGTACAAACGGGTTCCGCCGGCGACGCCCAGGCCCCGCCGCTGGCCTACGGTGTAGCGGGCGATGCCGGCGTGCTCGCCCAGCACGTTGCCTCTCTCGTCCACGATGGGGCCGGCTTCGCCCCCCACGTCGCCCGCTCCCTCGACGAGGTCGGCGTACGAGCCGTCCTCGACGAAGCAGATGTCCTGGCTCTCGGGTTTATCTGCCGCGGCCTTCGTCACTTCGGCCAGGAGGGCGCGGACTTCGGTTTTCAGGAGGCCGCCGACCGGGAACAGAATCGCCGGCAAGCACTCGCGCGGCGTGGCCCACAGGAAGTACGACTGGTCCTTGGCGGCGTCCACCGCGCGGCGAAGCACGTATCGGGACGCCTCCTCGTCGTACTCGCGGCGGACGTAGTGGCCGGTCGCGACGGCGTCGAAGCCCATCGCCCGCGCGCGGCGCAACAAGTAGTCGAACTTCACGATGCTGTTGCAGCGGACGCACGGGTTCGGCGTCCGGCCGCGCGCGTACTCGGCGACGAAATCGTCCACCACGGCCCGCCGGAACTCGTCGCGGAAGTCGAGGACGTAGTGCGGGATGCCGATATGTTTCGCGAGCGCCGCCGCCTCCCGCACGCCCGCGGGCGAGCAGCACCAGCGGCCCGAACGCGCCCGGGCGTCGTAGAGGCGGAGCGTAACGCCGGCAACGTCGCAGCCCCGGCGCTTGAGCGTCAACGCCGCCGCGGCGCTGTCTACGCCGCCGGACATCGCTACTAGGGTCTTTTCGGCCATGGCGGGATATATTCGAATGTAAAAAATATCACACCGCGGCGGCCAAGTCAACGGCCGCCGGTTTCAGCGGATATTGCCACCCAACCGTACCAAGTACTCGAGCGGTAAGCGGAAAAATCCCCCCGTCGCCCGGGGATGCGCCGGCGTCGGGGTTTCGGAGCGGGATTATTTGAAGCGGCGGCGGTACTCTTCCAACTTCTGAGCGGCGACCGGCGGGTCGACGTGCTCGTACGCTTTGGCGATGAGGTAGAGCGCTCGCTCCTCGCCGGCGTCGAGTTCGACGACGTCGCCGTAGCGGCGTATGGCTTCGCCGTAGTCGCCCCTCGACGCCGCGACGGTCGCGAGGTCGAAGAGGGCGCGTTTATTACGGCGGTCGAGCGCCAGGGCTTCGGTTAGTTCCTCGGCGGCGCGTTCGCTTTCGCCGCGGCGGAAGTAGACCTCGGCTCGAGCGCACCTGGCCTCCGCGACGTACGGGAATACGTCGAGGAATTCGTTCAAATAGACGTCGGCCTCATCGTAGTGGCCGGTCTCGAGCAGCGCCTCGGCCAGGTAGTAAGGCGCCGCGGCGTCGCCCGCGGCCCGCGCTTTTTTGAATTCTTTTATCGCTCCCGGCAATTCCCCCCGGGCGAGGTTTATTTGACCCCGGACGAGGTAGTAGCGGCCGGTTCCGGCTTCGGGTTCGGCCGCCAACAACTTCAACGCTTTCTCGGTTGCGCCCCGCCGCGCCCAACCGTCGGCGAGGACGGCCAATGCGGGAGCGGGTACGGCGGCCTTGGGCTCGCCCAAGGCCTCCGCGAGCACCGCCAGCGCCCGCGCTTCGTCGAGGGCCTCCAACGAGGCCGCGGCGCCGGCCCAGGCCGCGGGCGAAGCCGGGTCCTCCGCCAGAACCTGCTCGTAGTACGCGAGCGCTTCCTCGTGCGCGCCCCGCAACCTGAGCTCGTCGGCCGACGACAAGAGCTCGCCGCCGGGACGGTCCGCGGCGGCCAGTGCTACCGAAATAACGAGCGGGATTATGAGGATTCCCGTCTTTTTAAGGTTTTTTGCCGGCACGTAAGGCGGAAATATGGTTACGGGCCGATTTTAGGTTGGGCGTCTCGGCGGCCACGTTGACGGTTTGACGGACGTAGTCTTCCCATATTGAGAGGGCTACGCGTTGGTCGATCTCTTCGTAGGCTAGTGCGAGCCAATATAGGATCGATATATCTTCCGGGGCCAAGGCGCGCGCTTCCCGGTAGAACTTTATGGCCGGCACCGGCTCGTGGGCATAATAATGGGAAAGGCCACAATTGAAATTGGCGGCGACGAGGCCGGGGTCCAACAGCAGCGCTTCCTCGAAGGCTTCCGCCGCCGCTTGATACAAGCCCATTTTGTTCAATATTACGCCTAAGTTGTAGTGGATTTCGGGGCGGTCCGGGTCGCAGCGGGCGCATATCTCGTATTCGGCGCGGGCCTCCTCCAGGTTCCCGGCGACGCCGTAGCAGTACGCCAGATAGAAATGGGGCGCGAGCTCGTCGGCGCGCGCATAGCACGCCGCCGTCAATATGTTTATGGCCTCCTCCCCCCGTCCCGCCTCGATCAATCCCTTCGCTTGGACGACGTCGCCGGCGGGCGCGGCGCCGGCCGGGCCCGAACATATAACCGCGGCCCATACGACGGCGCAGGCCGCGAGGCGGCCGGAGAGGGGTTTAGTCTTTTTCATCTTCCGTCGTCCCCCCCGAAACGCTCTCCAGCGTCGCCAGGTACTCCTTGGCGCGTTCCACCCATTTGGCCTCTTCCGGGAGCTGCTCCGCTATGGTCAGGTAGCGGTCCCAGGCCTCGACGGCTTCTTCCACGCGCCCCCCTTCCATCAGCGCGTGGGCGTAGTTGTACAAGAGGTCGGGGGAGTAGGGGTCTTCGGCGAGGGCTTTTTCGTAGTAGACGATGGCCTGGACGAAGTCCTTGCGGAGGTGGTATATCCGGCCCATATTGAAGTAGGCGTGGTGGTAATGGGAGTCGACGGCGAGCGTCTTGCGGTACGCCTCGAGGGCTTTTTCGGGCTCGCCCAGGTCGGTGTAACAAACGCCGATGTTGAACTGGGCGTCGGCGTTTTCGGGGTCCTTGGCGAGGCATTTTTCAAATTTTTCTATAGCCGCTTCGAAGTCTTCCTTTTCGTACTCCGCCTCACCCTGTTTGAACAGCTCGTTGGCTTCCTCCAAGAGCTTTAGTTTATCCTTGGCGCCGTGTACCGTTGCCGTCAACGCGAGGGCGGCCAACCAGAAAAAGGCGACTTTCGATCGGCGACTAAATTTCGGCATAACCGCTTTAATAACCTTCCAGGAGCCGGAGCCGCTGCGAGGCTTTGGCGCGACTCTCGGCCAGGTCGTCCCGGCCGGCCGAGTATTGCAAAAAATCGCGGTAATACGAGGCCGCCGCGTCGGCATCTTCGTCGGCGTCGGCCAACGCCGCGAGGTTGTAGTAGGGTTCGGCGAAATCCGGTTTTAAGCGCACGACTTCCCGGTACCCCTCCCGCGCTTCCTCCACCCGGCCTATTTGTTGTTTGACGAAGGAAAGGCCGAAGAGGTAGTGCGCGTTCTCGGGGAACCGGTCCACCAACCGTTGGTATATTTCCAGTGCTTGCTCGAACTCGGCGGCCGCCGCGTAATCCGTGGCGTATTCCGCCAGAATATCCGAGCTCGCCGCGCCTTTCGCAACCGCCTCGAAGTAATAATCGACGGCGCTACGCCGGTCCCCCGCGGCCTCGTACGTCGCCGCCAACTCGGCGAGCGTCGGGCCGTCCCGGCCGTGCTTCAAAGCTTTCTCGTAGTACGCGATGGCCTTCTCCGCGTCCCCCGCCGCCCGCGACCACTCCGCCAACGCCAAGTAAATCGGCCGCGTGCCGGGCCGCTGCGTCAGGTAGTATTCCAGCGTATCTCGCGCCTCCCCGCGGCGACCCAAGTGGTCCAGCAACTTGACCTTCAGAAGATGGGCGTCAACTTTATCCAGGCCGCGGGCGAAGGCTTCGTTGAGGTAGTACAGGCCACCGCGATAGTCGCCGCGCCGCTCCGCGATGACCGCCAAGTTGAAGAGGACCGCGGTATCGTCGGGGTACGCTTCGCGCGCGACCAGGAGGTCCTCTTCCGCCGCTTCGAACTCCCCCCGCGCCATCAGCGCGAGCCCCCGTATGAGGTGGGTGCCGGCGTCGTCGGGCCACGTCGCGAGAATTTCGTCCGCGAGCTCATACGCGCGTTCGTAGTCGCCTACCAACAACGCCGTCTGGGCGAGGTTCCGCCGCGCCGGCAGGTCCCCCGCGGCGACGACGCTTCCCGCCAGCGCCCCCGCCAAAAGCGCAATTCTGGTAAGCGAAAGCCTCATTTTTAAGGGAAGTCTAACAAAACATAAAAGCATCGTCAAGCTAAATGTCTTTTGTTTAAAGGCTATTTTACCCTTGACCCGTAATTTGCTATGTGCTACAATATAGTATAACTGGGTGCTGGAGCAACCGGGCCCCCCGAACGCGTTTCGGCGGGGCCTTTTCGCACGGAGGGTTTGATATGGAACGCCTCGAGTTTCTATGGTCCGAGCTTTTTGGAGACGAAGACGTCGACGCCGAGTTCGACCACTCCCGGCGCGAGGAGCCTCCCTGGTTCGGTTTCGTCCCGAGGGTTTTGGCGCTGGACGCGACGTGTCCCGCCAAGCCGGCGTTCGCGCTGTGGCGTAGCGGCGAGGTAGTGGAGGCCGGCGTTTTCAACTTCGGCCGGAGGGAAACGCCGGGCAAGCTCCGGGGGCTACTTATGTTGGCGGAGGTGTTCGCCGATTTCTGCCGGGAGCGGAACCTGTTCGGCGCGTACCTGGCGACGTTCGACCTGTTGGAGGATGCGGCGCGCGCCGCGGCGACCGCGACCCTGGCCCGGGAAGCGGATTGGTGCGGTATGCTAATACTCGAGCCGCTGTCGTATCCGGCGGACGCGGCCGTCGAGCCTGCGCGCTGGCTGGCGGAGGTCGCCGCGGCCCGGCTCAAGGCCGGCCTCGTTCTGCCGCCGGAAATGGTAGCGCGCCGCCGGCCCGATAGGTCGAAGGGGTTAAAACTCCCCCTGGAAGGCGCCGGCGTAACCGTCGGCCAGAGGCGCGGGGAGCTTGAGGAAGACGAGCTGGATTAGGCGGGCGCCCCGCCGCAACCGCACCCCCGCCGGCGACGCTACCAGGAGCAGCGCGCGGCTGCGCCCCCGATACCCGGTGTCCCACAGCGCGGTCGCGACCGTGGCGCCCATCCGCAACAGGCTCGAGCGCGGCCGGGCGAACGCGCACAGGTCGTCGTGGACGTTCACCGTCTCGCCGAACGTTACGGCGTAGCCGCCGGCGTCGAGGGTAATCCATCCGTCGTCGTCGAACGCGAGGGCCTCGGCCTCGGGGATGACGCGGTCGCCGTTGTCGAAGCCGAGGCGCCCCGGGCCGCGCCACGCGCCCACCTCCGCCAGCGTGAGCTCCACGCCGTTGGGTTGGAGCTGCTCGTCGGCGCAGGGCGTTACCAGCGGCGGCGTCCACTCCAGGACGCGTCGGCGCAACTCTTCGCCCGCGAGTATCGCCATTTAATCCAGCGGCCCTTCCAAGAGGGTGAGTATCTCGCCCGCGAGGTAGAACGAGCCCGCCACGGCCACCAGGCCGCCCTCGCCCGCGATGGCGAGGCCGCGCGCGAAGGCCGCGGGGGCGGGCGTCACCGCCTCTACCCTGCGGAACGTTTGTCGCGTCGCGTCGGCCAGCTCCGCGGCGTCGTATGCCCGCGGCGTCGCCGCGGCGGTCGCTACAGCGTAGCCGACGCGCGGCGCCAGCTCCCGGGCGAAGGCCGCGGCGTCCTTCTCCGCCGACATCCCCCACACGAGGACCTTCCCGTCGGCCGGTACGCCGTCTATGACCGCGGCCAGCTCGCGCGCCGAGGCCGCCGTATGGGCGACGTCCAGCACGACGGCCGGGGAACCCGGAAAGAGCTCGAGCCGCGCGCGCGCCCTTCCGCCCTCCACCCCTCGCCGCGCCGCCTCCGCGGGAACGTTGAGGGGGCTGAAATTCTCCAACGCCGCCAGCGCGACGGCGGCGTTCGTCCGCTGCGCCGCGCCCGCCATCCCGGCCTTAATCCCCGAGAGCTCGAGCCGCCGGCCGCGGTAGTCGAAGGTCCCGTCGCCGTTTACGGAAAAATAAATCTCGTCGCCGACGAACGCGACGGGAGCGCCGACGCCGCGCGCGACCTCGCGAAGCACGCCGGCCGCGGCCTCCTCCTGCGGCGCGCTCACCGCCGGGACCTCGGCCTTGAAGACGCCCGCCTTCTCCGCCGCGATTATCTCGATAGTATCGCCCAGGATTTGCGTATGGTCCAGGCCCAGCGTCGTCACCGCTACCACCGCCGGCTGCACGACGTTGGTGGCGTCGAGGCGGCCGCCCAGGCCGGCCTCCAGTATCGCGACGTCTACGCGCCGCTCGCGGAAGCACAGCAGCGCGACGGCCAGCAGCGTCTCGAAGTACGTCCGGTAGTTGGCGGCCTCGGCCCCCGTCATCGCCGCCTTCACCTCGGCGACGAGCCGGCCGAAGTCCTCTTTGGAGATCATCTCGTCGGCGACGGTAATCCTTTCGCGCGCCGAGCGGAGGTGGGGGGAGGTGAACGTCCCGGCGCGGCGGCCCGCCGCCGCGAACGCCGCGGCCAGCATCGCGACCACCGAGCCCTTGCCCTTGGTCCCTACGACGTGCACGACCGGAAAGGCTTCTTGAGGAGTGCCAAGCCGCGCGAGCAGCGCGGCGAAGTTCTCCAGGTCGAAGACGCGCGTATCGTAGCGGCGCGGCATGTCGCGCTCGTAGTTGACGAGCGAGTTCAGGAAGGCATGGGCGTCGTCGTAGTTCATATATAATTAGCCGGCGTAGGGCGACGGCTCGCGGGGTTCCTCCTCCCCCTCGGCCGGCGGCTCTTCGTCCTCCTCCGGCTCGCGTTTGGGGTACGCGAGCCACGCTACGCCGATGGAGATGACGTACAACAAGAGCAGCGGCACGGCGAGGATGGACTGTGTGAAGACGTCGGGCCCGGGCGTGAGCGCCGCGGCGAGGATGAAGACGAAGAGGATTACGTACTTCCATTTGGCCGTCAATAATTTGGGCGAGACGATGCGGAGGCGGGCCAGGAAGAAGATGACCACCGGCGCCTCGAAGACGAGGCCCGTCGCGAGCATGAGGCGCAGCGCAAGCGACGCGTAGCTCCCCAGCGTCCAGTCGGCGGTCAGCGTCTCGGTCTCGAAGGAGCGGAAGAACCGCATCGCCGGGAACAGCATATAGTAGCCGAAGACGACGCCCGCGGCGAAGCAGGCCGAGGTCGCGACGACGAAGGGGAAGGCGTACCGCTTCTCCTTCGACAGGAGCCCCGGCGCGACGAAGCGCCATATCTGGTAGAAGATGAAGGGCGACGTGACGACCAGGCCCGCGATGAACGCGACGGCGAGGTGGACGACGAAGGCCTCCGCGGGCTTGATGTACTGGAACTTGCCGGCGCC
>DATKVX010000085.1 GCA_035529855.1 bacterium | reverse complement strand
CGACCTCCTGGTCGTCGGCGCGGCGTGGGTGGTTATGACCGTAGCCTTCGAGTTCCTCTTCGGCCACTACGTCGCGGGGCATCCGTGGCCTCGGCTGCTCGCCGACTACAACGTCCTCAAGGGACGCGTTTGGGCGCTGGTGCTACTCGCCGTATTTTTGGGGCCGCTGGTTATGGGCCCGTTGGCCAAACTCCGGAAATAAGAGTCGCGTAATGGAAGCCGCCGGTATTACGGATAAGGACCGCGCCCGGGCGCAGGAGTGCGTGGAGTGCCCGGTGTGCAGCCGCGCCCGCGAGAAGCAGCGGGGCCTGGCGTACTGGTTCGTAAAGAGAATAGAGGGCGGCATCTGCCCGTACTGCAAGGCGTACGAGAAGGTCTACGGCCGCAAGGCCCACGAGCCGGTGCCGGCCGAGGAGGCGTAGCCGGCCGCCGTCGACAGGGGAAGTAGCGTTGGTCGTTTGGTTGCAATTCACCGCCTGCACCGCGGTAATCGTCTACGCCGGCTCGAGGCTGTCGAAGTACGGCGACATCATCGCCGAGAAGACGGGCCTGGGCCGGCTGTGGGTCGGCGCGCTGCTCTTGGCCGCGGTGACGTCCTTGCCCGAGCTGGTGTCGGGCGTCGCGGCCGTCACCGTTTTCGACTTGCCCGACATCGCCGTCGGCGGCGTCCTCGGCAGCTGCATGTTTAACCTCCTCATCCTGTCGCTGGTCGACGCCATGACGGGGCGGAAGCCGATATATACCGGCGTGAACGAGGGCCACGTTATCTCCGCGGGCTTCGGCGTCCTGCTGTTGGGCTTGATCGCCGTCAACATATACCTGGGGGGTACGTTCCCGGCGGTCGGGTGGATATGCGTCTTCAGCTTCGTCTACTTCGCGCTGTACGTCGTCGCGATGCGCGTCTTATTCCTTTACAACAAGAGGCGCATCGCCGCGGTCGTCAGGGAGATGGCCGAGGAGCTACGCTACCGGGACGTGACGGCGAAGCGGGCGTACGCGCTGTACGCCGTGAACGCCGTCGTTATTGTGCTCGCCGCCGCCTACCTGCCGCACCTGGGCGAACGCATCGCCGCCATGACCGGCTTCGGCCAGACGTTCGTGGGGAGCTTCTTCATCGCGCTCTCGACGTCGCTGCCCGAGCTGGTCGTCACGGTGGCCGCGATTCGGCTGGGCGCGGTCGACCTGGCGCTGGGCAACCTCTTCGGCAGCAACCTCTTCAACATCGCGATATTAGCCGTCGAGGACTTCCTGTACTTCAAGGGGCCCCTTCTGGGCGCGGCGTCCGACGCCCACGTCGTGACGGCCGGCGTCGCGATAGCGATGACCGCCGCCGCCATCGTGGGCCTGACGTACCGGACCATCAAGCGCCCCTTCTTCCTGGCCTGGGACTCGATGGGCATCCTGGGGCTCTATTTCATGGGCCAGGTGATACTGTACGTATTGAAATAAATTCGGCTCGGGCCGGGCGCCGCCGCCGCCTCGAGCGTAACGGCTAACCGAGGAATCGCGCAATTGAACCGGAAGAAGTTGGTTAGGGCAGCCTTGGCCGCGTCGGTCGTCGTCGCGGCGCTGGCCTATTTTTTCGTCGTCGTCCCCCGCATTATATACGGCCCGGCCGGCGTAAACAGGAAGCTGGGGACCTTCTCGTTGGGCCGGGCGAGGTCTATCTCCTTGCGCGCGGTATTGGTGAAAACCGTCGCCCTCGATTTCGGCGACCTCGACGGCGCCGTCGTGGTGGACGTCGGGAAGGGGTGCGAGAACGTCTACCTCGAGCCGGCCTCGCTCCGGGCGTACGTCACCGACTGCTGGGGAAACGTTCATCTGGTCGACGGGCCGTCGCGTGAGGGGCTGCGGCTCGTGAAGTCGGCGAAGCTGGCCGACGGGAAGGCGTGCGGCATCGACCGGGGCCCCGGGGGATTTCTCTACGTCGCGGCGTGCGACGACTGGCTCGGCCGCGGCGGCGGAATATACCGGGTGGATAGCGCGTTGGAGAGCGCGGAAAAAATCGCGGGCGACTACCCGGGCCTGAACGGCCTGACGCTGGACGGCCGCGGCAACCTTTACTTCGCCGTCAGCAACATGAGTTTCATAAACGGCGAGGGCGCGATTTATAAAATGAGGAGGAAGGCGGGCGGCGACTACCGCGAGGCCGAGGTGTTCATACCGAACCTGCGCTGCGTCGACGGTATGTTTTATGACGCCCGCGAAGGCCGGATATGTTTCACGGAGACGTTCAGCGGCGTGTCGACGTTCAGACCGGGTTTTATGGCCGTGACGTGCGTGTTGGGCAAGACGGCCGTCTTCGATTTCTGCGACGACTTGTGCACGGACGCGCGCGGCAATTATTGGCTCGCGGACCCGGGCGGCTTCCTGAAATGCTATGACGCCGAGGCGGGGGAGCTTACGAGGTACAAGGTAAACGGCTGCGGCAGGCCGTCGTCGTGTCGGATTCGCCTCGAGGACGGCGAAGAGGTTATTTACGTTACGGAGTTAAAACGGCGCGGCGGCCCGGCGTCGTCGTTATCCAGAAAATGCGACGGCCGCGGCGTCGTCGTAATTCCCCTCAAAGAGTTGACGAAGGCCGGCGAGGATAGGTCGACGTAGCCGCGATGGCGGACGAACCAGCCATCGCGGACGTCATAAGGGCGCGCTCGTCGTGGCGCAGCTACGACGGCAGGCCGTCGTCGTGTCGGATTCGCCTCGAGGACGGCGAGGAAGTTATATACGTAACCGAGTTAAAACGGCGCGGCGGCCCGGCGTCGTCGTTATCCAGAAAATGCGACGGCCGCGGCGTCGTCGTAATTCCGCTCAAAGAATTGACGAAGGCCGGCGAGGATAGGTCGACGTAGTCGCGATGGCGGGCGAACCGGCCATCGCGGACGTCATAAGGGCGCGCTCGTCGTGGCGCAGCTACGACGGCCGGCCCCTCGAGCCGGCGGACCGCGCGCGCCTCGAGGAGTTTACCGCCGCGCTCGAGGCCGGGCCGTTCGGCGGCGGCGTCCGCCTCCAGTTGGTGGAAGCCTCCGAGGGCGACCGCGCCGAACTCAAAGCGCTCGGGACGTACGGGATCGTCCGGGGCGCGCGGACGTTCCTCGCCGGCGCCGTCGGGCGGCGGCCTATGGATATGGAGGACTACGGCTACGCCTTCGAGCGCGCCGTCCTCCACGCCACGGCGCTGGGGCTCGGGACCTGCTGGCTCGGCGCGTCGTTCAACCGCTCCGGCTTCGCCCGGGCTATTAATTTAGGAAAAAACGAAATCCTGCCGGCGGTAAGCCCCGTCGGGTACGTCGCCGCGCGGCGGACGGCGGTGGACGGCGTGACGCGCTTCTTTGCGCGGTCCAAGAAGCGCAAGCCGTGGGGGGAGCTCTTCTTCGACGGCGTGTTCGGCAGGCCGCTAAGCCGCGAGGCCGCGGGCTCCTACGCCGACGTTTTGGAGATGGTGCGGCTGGGGCCCTCGGCCTCCAACCGCCAGCCGTGGCGCGTGGTGCGGGGCCCGGGCGACGTCTTCCACCTCTTCATACGCCGGACGCCCGGCTACAACAGCAAGCTCATCAACGCCCCCGGCGGCGACCTTCAGCGCTTGGATATGGGAATAGCGTGCTGCCATTTCGAGTTGACGGCCCGGGAGCTGCGCCTCGGGGGTAAATGGGAAGTGCTCGAGCCGCCGCCGTCGCTCGAACTTGCGGAGCGGGTGGAGTACGTGGGGAGTTGGTTAGCCGCAGCTCCGATTTAACCCTTGAAGCCGCCGCGGGTTTGAGCTATATTCCCGACGCTAAAAATAATATTGCTTAATTGGTACGGGGTTATTTGATTCGAAAGGGGGTGAATACGTGGCTAAAGTAACACGCGAGATGGTCGCGAAGGCCGGCGTCGACGTGGACGCGCTGGTGGAGTTGCTCGTCAAGAACGCCGCCGCCGAGCTGACGACGTATTACTATTACACCATCCTCCGCTGCAACCTCATCGGCCTCGACGGCGAGACCGTCAAGGAAATCGCCGAGGTCGCCCGCGTAGAGGACCGGAACCACTTCGAGGCGCTCATTCCCCGCATCTACGAACTGGGCGGCGCGCTCCCCCGCGACATGAAGGAGTTCCACGACGTGTCCGGCTGCCCGCCGGCCTATTTGACCAAAGAACCGCACGACGTCCAGGGGATATTGAAGGTATTGGTGGAAGCCGAAAGGTGCGCCGTCCGCCAGTACACCAACGTCTGCAACCTGACGGCGGGCAAGGACCACCGCACGTACGACCTGTCCCTCGCCATCCTCAACGAAGAGATCGAGCACGAATCCTGGTTCTCCGAGTTCCTGGGAGAAGGTCCTTCCGGGCACTTCATGCGGAGAGGCGATAGCTCGCCGTTCGTGTCCAAGTTCCTGAAGTAGGGACGCAACGTTGAAGGGGAGGCCCGGGCGGCGCCTGGGCCTCTCCGGCCCCGGCGGGGGGCGGGGGGGTAGGCGGGAATATATATGGACTTCGCCCGGGAGCTGCATCCCGTCCTCCAGGCGCTGGTCGCGACGTGCTTCACGTGGGCGGCGACCGCGCTCGGCGCGGCGGCCGTATTCACCGCGAGGACCGTGAACCGGCGCGTCCTCGACGGCATGTTGGGCTTCGCCGCCGGCGTCATGATCGCGGCCAGTTTCTGGTCGCTGTTGGCCCCGGCCATCGAGATGTCGGCGGGGGGACGGCTGCCGAGCTGGCTTCCGGCGGCGGCGGGCTTCCTCGCCGGCGGCCTTTTTTTGGCGGCCGTCGACCGGGTCCTCCCGCACCTCCACATCGGCTTCCACCAAGACGAGGCCGAGGGGATACAGACGAGCTGGCAGCGGAGCACGCTGCTCGTCCTAGCGATAACGCTGCACAACATCCCCGAGGGGTTGGCGGTGGGGGTGGCGTTCGGCGCGGCCGCGGCCGGGTTCCCCTACGCCACGTTCGGGGGCGCCGTTGCGCTGGCCGTCGGCATCGCCATCCAGAATTTCCCGGAAGGGCTCGCGGTCTCGATGCCGCTGCGGCGCGAGGGTATGAGCCGCCTCAGGAGCTTCTGGTACGGCCAGCTCTCCGCGGTGGTGGAGCCGATGGCGGCGGTGGCGGGGGCGGCGGCGGTCTTC
>DATKVX010000084.1 GCA_035529855.1 bacterium | reverse complement strand
CGCGAAGGCCGCGGCCTGCGCCAGCGTCTGGAAGAAGATGCCGCCGTTGGCCAGCAGCGGCACGTGCAGCGCGAAGCCGGCCAGCGACGCGCCGAAGAATATAAACGTCAGCAGGAAGGCGAACGATGCCGCTCGAGCCGGCCGTCGGCGCCGCGAGCTCGTAGACGCCCGGGCCGAGGCCTATCGCCATCGCGAGCCAGCTCGCAAGGAGAAGGCCGGCGTAGGCAATCGCCAGGCCGCCGGCCCATCTAAAATAAGTGCGGTAACGCTCCATAATTAATACGGCGTCAACTTATTACGCCCAGCCAGTCGCGGAGGAGGAACTGGAGGCGACCGATGAGCAAGCTCACGCGCGCCATAACGGTGTAGCCGAAGGACGCGCCGAAGCCGATCATCAGAAAGACGATGCCTATCTTCGCGACGCCGCCGACGAAACCCTTGTGCTCCTTGGAGAAGAAGAAGTACGTCAGCGTGCAGATGACGCCGAGTATCATCAGCGGGCCGGACACCGCCAGGAGTATCTTGCCCCACCCCGGGTCGCTGAAGAAGCTGCCGATGAGGGCGACGGAGAACACCGGGTTGTTCCCTTTCATAAACGTGCCGTATATCTGGGCGAGGATGTAGGCCTGCATATAGCCGGTGATGGTTAACCCCTGAAAGGCGCCGAAGTAGAAGCCTATGGCCCACCGGCTCATCCAGGCGATTTTGGGAATCAACCTCGTCAGGATGATGAGGCCCAGAATCCCCGGCACCAGCGCCGCGAGGTCCCCGGTGAAGCCGCCGCCGGAAAACAGCGTCCCGAAGCCGTTTTTAAGCGGCGTCAGGAGGTTGGGGACGACCAGGTTCCAGAAGTATATGACGAAGAAGTACCCGGCCGAGACGCCTACCAGCAGGTGCTCCGCGAATTTATAGAACGGATTGTCCTTGTACAGGAACGAATAAATGCAGAGCGTAAGAATCGCGGCGATCCAGATCCAAATATCGGTCGATATGTGCATAACGTATCCTCCGCGCGGGAGGGCGAAAAGCCGCCCTTACGCCGCCTCGCGCTTCTTCGCCCGCTGGACGAAGAGAAAGGCGATGTTGCCCAGTAATATCATTAGGACTACGAAGAGGTGGACGATGGTTTGCGCGTCCATACCCTTGAGGCCGTCGTCGGGCCGGTTGATCAATTTCTCGTACTCCGCCGCGCCCTTCAGGCCGCCGATGAGGCCGACGAGCTGGCCGGTCTGAAGGTAGGGGTAGTAGTCCGCCGCCATAACCGCCGTCACGCCCGCGGCCAGCTTCTGGCCGTAACGCTCGTGGGCGAAAGCCACCCACGCGTCCGGGTACGTCGAGCCGGACATCGTAATAACCAGGCCGATGTCGTTGTAATTCTTGACCTTCTTCATCAACGGAATCTCGTCGATGGGGGTGTTGAAGTAATCCGCCGGGAAACTAACGTGGAAGTCTTGGCCGATCGAAAGGATGACGGCCGACGAACCCACCTTGTATCCTAGGAAGACGTAATCTTCGCCGTATACCGCGCCCACCTCTTTCGAAATCCGGTCGGATATTTCGAGCGCCAGGCCCGGGCCGCCCGGGTGGAGGACCGTTATGATGACCGGGAGGTCGCGGGCGAAGCAGTGCCGCAGGACCGCAATCGTCATCGGCGAAAGCTCGGGCTGGGTGGAGGGGTCGTAGTCGACCGAGACCAGGACCGGCGTCCCCGGCGCGAGCTCCTCGACGGCGTTGTAGACGTTCTCTACCGGCGGCGACGTCGTAACGGCGAGGCCCAGCGGCCAGACCAGCGGGATGATAACTCCCAGCGCCACGAGGATGAAAATGTAGCGGCGGTCGATATGGAGGAATTTTTCGTATACGTTCATCGCAAAACCTCCGCGCGCGGAGCCGACGTCGCTTTAGTCGCCGCCGCCCAACCACGAGCGTTCGATACCCAGGATAATTTTGAGCGCGGTCGAAATGGCGCCCAGGCCGATGCCGATCATAATGCCGCGCTTGGCCGCCATGTTCGGGTAATCCAGAATCCACTCCGCCAGGTCCGGCAGCCACCGGCCCACGATACCCTCGAGCGGCACCCGCCCCAGCATCACGATGACCGCGGCGACGAGGAGCAGGGTCGCCTCCACCGTCCGCGCCCGGAACGTTCGAAACGCGGCCGAGGCGATGTAGAACGCCAACAGCGAGAACATCGTCGCCTGCATCGGGATCTGGACGTAGTTGAACAGAACCATGAACGGGCTGTCGGCCTCGATGCCCCAGCCGAACCCGGTAATTAGCGAGGCGGAGATGCCGAACAGCGCGACTATGCTGTAAAGCCAGTCGCGCCGCCGGTGTTGAACCTTTTGGATGTGGAGTTTGACGAGGTTGCCTATCCCCAATATCATGGCGAAGGTGAGGACGATGATGAGCCACTTCAACATGTTGTCGAAGAGCCATTGCGAGTGGCGGTGCGGGATGAAGAACTGCACCGTCATGATAATTCCCATTATGAAACATATAGCGAGGGGTAATTCCCTACGCATAGATGCCTCCGGACACGGCTAACTTGCCGAGGTCTCGAACAGTTTCGCGAACCACAAGCCGAGGTCGGTTGAAATAATTAATAAAACCGTGCCGACGACCAGGGCCGCCATTATTACGGCCTTGGCCCAATCCTGCCCCTTGAGGCTTCCCAGGAACAGCGGGTCCCGGCCGAGGTAGGCCGTCGCGGCGTACAGCTCCTCGCCCATCAGCGTATAGTCGCAGGCCGTGATGAAGAACGGCAGCTGGGTAACGCGGTCCGTCCCGGCGATTTGAATCGCGCCGGTCTCGGCGCCGGTTTCCGCGAGGATGAGCGACTCGGCGAAGAACGCGCCCATGTAGAAGTTGGTCGCCGGCTTTTCGCGGAGCATGATGCCGTCCACCGCGGCCACGTACCCGAACTGCGATTGCGTGACGAAGAAGACCGAATCCTCGTCGAAGGCGTCCGGTTTGCCCATCTCGGTGTACGCCTGGCGCACTATCTCCTTCTCGACCATCATGACGATGGGGTCGTAGCAGGGGACGATGAGAGGCGTCTCGTATTCGGCCGTCTTCCGCGCCACCTTCCCCAGGATCGTCATCGCCGCGATAGTGGATATTTCGGAGGCGTCGGCGAGGCCCGAGACGAAGAGGATGGGTTTACCCATCTCCGTCGCCCGGCCTATGGCATCGTCCACCGCGTCCAAACCGGCTATCTTACGGACGAAGAGCTCGGCGCCGCCCCTGGCGCGGAATATAAAGAAAATTATGACGAAGCTGGTGAAGACGACGCCGACGAGGGCGTTGGTCCGGGCCGTGTTAAACCACTGGCCGGAGGCCGTAGCCTTCGATACCCCCAGGACCACGGGCGCGCCTTCACTCGTGAGGACGCGTACGCGGTATTCGTACGGCACGCCGTCTTCCGCCTCCTGGTCCTGGTGGACGACCTCGCCCGGTGGGATTTCGGCTATGGTGGCGAACACTTCCTCGCCCTCGGCGCGCCGTTGGACTTCGTACCCCTTGAAGCCCTCTTCTTTTTCCAGCGGCGACGCCAACCAGAATATTTCGACGGCGCCGCCGGCGTCGTTGGGGGCGTCGCGCGCGGTGACGGGAAGGCTCGGCTCCTCCGGCGCGGCCGCCGTGGCCGCCGCGGCCAGGGAAAGCGCGATAAAAATGCCCGTGAGTTTTTTCATAGACTTAATCCTTTGGCGTAAAATTAACGCCGGCCCGACTCGATTAGCTCGACGTTGGCGCGGGGGATGACGTCCTCGCCGCCGTCGTCGAACTTCACGCCGAGCACGCGGACTTTGGATTCGGAATCCAATACTTGCAGCTCCACCGGGAGCGACGTAACCTCGCCCAACTTGCCGAAATACGGTTCGCGGATGGCGCGGATGCGCGAGCCCACCTCCAGGTTGGACTCGTCTTCCTCTTCGGTGCCCACTTTGGCCATTATTTCGCCCGGGCGCGGGATTATTATCTCCGGCCTGATTACGCCCGCGCGGATCTGCGTGGCGCCGTTTATCGAGGCGTACACGCCCTCGCAGGAGGCCAGGAGGTCGAACGTGGCCTGGGCCATCGGCATATCGCCGAAGCCCTCCGTCACCACCAGCGTGATGCCCAGTTCCTCGTGGCCCGTAATCGCGACGCCGAGGTCGAAGCCCAGGAAGTCGCGGAGGTCGCGGTCGTGGAAGCCGCCGGCGATGAAGCCGACCGCGCCCACGGCGATGGCCCCTTTCAACGCCTCCGCGCTGGCGAGGCTGCCTCCCAGAATTACCTTGCCCTCGCACTCCGGGCCTATGTCTTCCGGCGCGAGAACGTCGCCCGGGCCGGAGGCGACGGTTTTCATCTCGCCGTGCGCCTCGCCGCCGATGCCGAAGATCCCCTGGACGAAGGTCCCGACGCACTCCACGTCCACGCCTTCGTCGCCGATGACGTCGACGACCTCGCCGTCGATGTAGGCCGTAACCGAGACCTCCATCGGCGGCTCGCGGACGATAACCTGGCCCGTGACGTCGGAGATGGTCTCGATCGTTCCTTTGACCGGCGACGCGGCCGTGGAGGTGAAGAGGCCGAAGAGCTGTTTCATCCGGGCGATGACCTGGTCCGCCTCGACCGCGTCTTTTTCCTTGACCAGCATGAACTTGGGAATGTCCTCGGGCGGCATGCCGAGCTTGTTGGCCACGTTCACCGTCTCGACGTTGCCCGGCAAGAAGGTACGCGCGACGACGTCCAGCGCGTGGACCTTGTCGCCTTTTTTAACCAGCACTTCCCCGGTGAGGGGCAGCCGCCGCTGTTTGCGTATCAGCGCCGTCTCGACTACTTTAAGGCCCGGGGTGTACGCGTGAGCCATAACGAACTCCTACTATATACTATATGCAGCCGGCCGGGGTTACGATGCCTGAGCCGGGTGTTTTCGGCGTGTTCCTTGAATCAAGGCCGGGCCGAGGCGGCGTCCGTCAGCTTCAGCGTAACCTTGCCCAGCGGCGTTTCGCCCTCGCGTTTGACCAGGGAGCCGTCCTCGGCGAACCAGAAGGTCGCGCCGCCGAACCCCCCCTTGGCCTGCAGGACCTTCGTCGCTACGCTCTCGCCCTTGGCCTCCAACGTCTGGTCCGCTACGTACTCCAACTTGGTTTTGCGGACCTTGCCGGCCTCGAGGTCGAGCGCTTGAACTTCGATTTTGCTTCCCGGCGCGGCGAGCTTGGCCAGCGCTTCCTCAACCTCGACCATACCGAAGGACGCCGCCGGGACTTGCAACGTTTCTACTTTTTCGCCCTTCGTTATGGCGAAGGAGAACCCCTGCGCCGTGCGGGTGGCTTTTGCCTGCGTCGTCTTGTCTTTATCGGTCACCGTCGACGCGTAGTAGACCAGCGAGCCGCCGCTGCGGTAGCGGTCCTCGGTCTGCATGAACGTGTATTGCCCCGCCTTGTCGCGGCGGGCTTCGGTCACCGCGGTAAACCTCTTGACCACGGCGCCGCTCAGGTTGGCGCTGCTTTCGACGACGTGGCAGTAACCCACGTGCTTTTCGCCGTCGTACACCGCGTACCACCAGTCGGCCGACGCCGACGCGGCGACTAAGGACGCGAGTATTAAAAGTGCGAACAACGAGCCGTAGCGGGAAGTCATGGCGTCGCCCCCTGATTCATGCGGCTTTACGCGAGCCGTGGTCGGGATAAACGTCCAGCGCGGCCAACCACCGTTGAAGGGCGTCGACGCGCGCCGTCTCGTCTTCGGGCAGCTCGAGCGGCCGGCCGCGGCAATCGAAGATGACTCCCGCTACGCCGCCCTCCAGCGTGGCGTCTATGCCTTGCCCTTTTCCGTGGCCGAGGTCGAAAGGCCGCACCGGCTCGAGCCGGGCCTTGACCCTCTCGTCCACCGCCAACGGCAGGCGAGCCATCTCGCCGTATTTTATCTCTTCTTCAACGTGGCCGCGCCCCGGCCAATCGGCCGTGATTTTCAAACAGGTCTGACCCTTTTTGCCGTTGCCCACCGGCGCCACGCACGAGCCCAGCCGCACCAGGCAGTCGCGCTCGAAGACCTGAGCCGCGGCGTCGGGCATCACGGTGGATAGGACGCCGAGCTGCGGCATCATGAATATGGAGTCCACCGTCAGGAACGTCACCGCCTCCGGGCGGAAGCCGTCGATGAGCATGAGCGCGGCCTGGACCCGCCGCGGCGCGTGCGACAGCGTTCCGCCCGAACCCACCAGCATGTCGAGCGTGAGCATATTGACCAGCGTCTCGCCGGTCATGGTCTGGGCGAAGGCGTCGGAGATGGTCCGCTCCTGCTGGATACCCTTCAGGCCCACGGCCAGCTCCTTGTGCTGGACGAAGGCCAGCCGGAGCGCCTCCCGGGCGATGGCCTGCTCGATGATGAGCTCGGTCAGCGTCTGCGGTATGGTGGTGGGCCGTATCATCTTGTTCCGGATGCGGTCGCGCAGGCCGCGCTCGTCGAGCTGCGATTTGGGGAAGGGGACCCACCGTATGATGTCCGGCAGGCCGGCCTCGGCCAGGACGTTGGAGATGGAGTAAGACATCCCCAGGTTGGCGGACACCGTGCGGTTGAAAACTTCGGAGAAGACGGAGAAGATGTCGGTCGTGGCGCCGCCGATGTCGACGCCGATGACCTCCAGCGCCTCCCGCTCCGCTATGGTCCGTATAATGGCCCCCACGGCCGCGGGGGTGGGCATTATGGGGACCGCGGTCCAGGACATCAGCTTGGAGTAACCCGGCGCCTGGGCCATGACGTGTTCCATAAAGAGGTTGTGGATTTCGTGGCGCGCCGGGCCCAGGTTCTCGCGTTCGAGCACGGGCCTAATATTGTCGACGATGTAGAGGGAAGTCTTTTTGCCCAGCGTTCCCTCGATATTGGGCCGCACCACTTTGTTGCCGGCGTAGATGACCGGGAGTTGGAAGCCGGCGCCGAAGCGCGGCTTGGGGTCCGCGGCGCCGATGAGCTCTGCCAGCTCGACGACGTGGCTTATGGTCCCGCCGTCGATGCCGCCCGAGAGCAGTATCATGTCCGGCCTAAGCCGCCGGATGGCCTCTATCTTCTGGTGGGGAAGGCGGCCGTCGTTGGACGCCAGCACGTCCATGACGATGGCGCCGGCGCCCAGGGCGGCGCGTTGAGCCGACTCCGCGGTCATCGTCTTGACGACGCCCGCGACCATCATCTGGAGGCCGCCGCCGGCGGAGGAGGTGGACATGTAGATGTCGGCGCCTTTATCCTCTCCCTCGGTGACCAGGACTTTGTCGTCCGCGATAAGTTTGCGGCCGGTCAGCTCCTCCACTTCGCCCACGGCGTTGAGGACGCCGCGGGTGACGTCTTCGGCCGGTTTCTCGACCGTGGTGGGGGCTTCGCCGCGTACCTGCAGGCGGTACTCGTCGCCCTCCTTTTTTATCAGGATGGCTTTAGTGGTGGTGCTGCCGCAGTCGGTGGCCAGTATGGTTTTTACGTTTTCCAGGTTCACGGTCATAGGATTAAACCTTAATAGTAGTTACTCGCCTTCGAACAACGAGGCGTTACCTTTCTTCTTGATGAATTTTAGGGCTTTTTTAAAACCAATATTCTGGCCGGATGGACCATCAACTTTTTTTCCGCTTAGTAGTTGGGTTATGGTAATTATCTGTAATCGGGGGAAAGAACCCCATTGCGATTTGTATATGCCGGCCGAAGCGGCTTCCGTTATCATTCCCTGGGACGGTTCTTCCAACGTAATTAAAACCCCGATCTTGGCTTCTTCTCGTTCTACCGTACCTTTTAAATCCCTTATATCCGACGGAGAAACGCCACCGCTTTTTACTGAGAAAATGATTTTAGTTATATCTTTTGGGTTTTCGGGATTTTCTATTAAGTTTATAAAGCCGTCTACCCCTTTATCCCCGGTTTTTACCGGCGACGGTAAGGCATCTACTAAGCTTAACGCCCAATTCTGGAACTGGAAACGTGACGTATTTGCTAAATGCCTAGCACTACCGTCGTCCTTCGGTTGGCCTATTTCTTCGAACTCGAGTGTTTCGCCGAATTCGTCTTTTAATCTCCTCTTTATTAAGTTAATCGCTAGGTACGTTATATCGATACCGACCCAAATCCGACCTAAACGTTCCGCGGCTACGACCGCCGTCCCGCAACCGCAAAAAGGGTCTAAGACTCTATCGCCTTCTTTTGAGGAAGCTTCTATTATCCGTTCAAGCAAAGCAACTGGTTTTTGCGTCGGGTAACTTAGCCTTTCCTTGGATTGGGAATGTAAATATTGGATATCTGTCCATACATCCGGTGCTATAGTTTCCCCTTGGGCGACGTACACAACGTTCCCGTATTTAGATAACTCGATTTTACCTTCTTTTACTAACGCTTCCACTTTATCTTTATCATAAACTAATAGCTGGAGTACTTTTTCGCCTTTAACGAATACCTTATTAACATTATACCCCTTTTCGATAACGGCGGCTTGGGATTCCGTCGGTTCAATGAAAACCTTATTAAAAGGGAAATCATCCGTCTTCGAATAAAAAAGTATTACGTCGTGCATCCGCTGATATCGCTTAGCGGCCGCCGTCCACCGCCGGTAATGCCAAATTATCTCGTTCTGGAAATATTTAGGGTTAAATATAGAGTCAAGAACGAGTTTAATGTAATGGCTTGCGGTAGGGTCGCAGTGTAGGTAAATCGCGCCGTCCTTTTTAAGAACCCTATATAATTCTTTTAATCTTACCGCCATCATTACAATGTAGGCCATCATTTCGTTCGAGCCTAAATAGCCACGCATTGTTTTTACTAAGTTCGATAAACCCGCCGGTCCCTTTTCTATCAATTCGGCATAAGTTTCTTCGGCCGTAATGTTCCATTTCCAAGTATCTTCGAATGCTTCTACCTGTGAAGGGGATGCGGTACCGTTCGCCTCGGCAAATAATACGTTGTACTTACGGCCGCTTTGGAATGGCGGGTCGAGGTATACGAGTTCTACGCTTTCGTCGGAGAAATAATCGCGTAGTATCTTTAAATTGTCCCCGTAATATAATTCGTTTCCGTAATCCACGCGTTAAGCCTTTTTCAGCTCCCTTTTCTCTTCCGCCGTTTCTTTTCCTCTTTCATCTCCGCTCGCCACTCCGCGTCGTAGCGCTCGATGGCGACCAGCAGGCGGTCGACGTTCTCGCGTTCCTCCAGCGCCAGCCGTACGTCGTTATAACCTCGCAGGTTGAATATCGACCGGACCAGCGGGTCGAAGAAGACCATTACTTGCGAGCCGATGAACGAGAGGGGTTTGGTGGACTCCAAAAAGAAAATGGCGGGCGCCGTCAGGTTGCGTTCGACGATGGCCCGCGAGATTTTCCCGATCAACTCGTCGCGCCGCTCGGGCGAGAGTTCGCCGTATTCGGGTTCGCTGGTTGCTTCGAAAAGGCGAGGCATAAGCGCGGATGCAAAGGCTTGCGGTGGGAGAGCCGGCTTTACGTTGCTCCTATCGTCACAACAATCCCAACGCGATGAGGGTTCCTTTTATCCAGTCGTTGATGAGGAATTCCATACGGCCTATGAGGAGCGAGATGCGGGCCATTACGGTATAGCCGAAGGCGGCGCCGAAGGAGATCATCAGGAACCAAATGCCCAGCCGCGCCGTTCCTCCCAGTAAGCCTTTATGTTCCTTCGAAAAATAGAAGTATACCAGCGCGCTCACGACGCCGACGATCAGAAGCGTGTTGGCTACCGAGGCCCCCCAGTCGAAATGCCACCCGGTGGCGGTTTCCGTTACGACGACGGGCGACAGGGTGATGGTTCCCCAGATTTGATAAATGCAGTTGGCCTGGAGGTATACGATGAACATCAGGCCGGCGCCCAACCCCACCGAGAACGCGATGCCGTACCGCGAGACCCACGCCACCTTGGGGAAGAAGCGGAACAACATCGTCACGCCGAGGAGGCCGGCGATTATGGTCAGCAGGCGGAAGTCCGGTTGGCCTTCCCGGATTAGCTTGGGGAAAGCGCCGTCGGCGCCGAAGAGGGGGTCGATGAGGTTCGGCACCAGCAGGTTGTGGAAGTTGTACGCGATCCAGAAACCGGCCGAGACGCCCACGAACAGGTATTCCGCGAACTTGTAAAACGGGTTGTCCTTATAGAGGAACGACAGGATAAACAGCGTCAGCAACGCCGCAATCCAGGTCCCGAATAACGTAAGGCCGTCCATGTTTGTGCCTCCGAAGGGGGAAACCCGCCGCCGGCTTCAGGCCTAAGCCGGCGGTCGAGCCGTCGGCCCTCCGCTCCCCTCGTCGCCTTGCTTGCGCAGTATAAAGTACGAGATGTTCGCGAATAGGATGAAGAGGATTATGACGACGTGCGCGATGGACTGCGCGTCCATACGGCTCGAAGCCTTGCCGGCGTACGCCGTCACGGTTTCGTATTCCGCGGCGCCCTTGAGGCCGCCCAACAGGCCGATAAGCTGGCCCGTTTGCAGGTAGGGGAAGAACTGCGGCGCGGATACCGCGGTGCAGCCGCCGGCCACCCTGCGCTGGTACAGCGCGTTGGCCACCCGCACCCACGCCGGGATTCCCGGGTCGCCGGCGGAGAGGGCCATAATGAGGTCGATATCCTTGAGGTTCCGGACCTCGGCCATAATGGGGAGGTCGGCCGTGGACGCGCCCGCCATATCCCTGGGGAATACTTTCGGGAACGACGCCCCCAGCGATTTTATGACGATGTCGCCCCCCGGCTTGTAGCCGAGGTTGACGTAGTCGCGGCCGTACTCGAGGTCGAACTCCTGCATAATTTCGCCCATGGCGCTCACGGCCAGCTGGGCGCCCTGCGGCCACAGCGCCATAATGATTACTTTATGTTTTTTGGCGAAACAGTGGTGGAGGAAGGCCAGCGCCATGGGGTGAACCTCAGGCGCCGCGGCCGGGTCGTAGTCGAACGCCACCAGGACGTTGGAACCCGCCGGCAGTTTTTCCACTTCTTCGTAGACGATTTTCGTCTGCGACGTCACTTTCACGCGCATGCCGAGCGGCACGAGGAGCGGGACCACGACGGACACGGCGATTACCAGGAAGATAATGCGGCGGTCTATATCGGCCAACCAACGAACGAATTTCATCGGCGACAACCTCCGGAAACCGGATGCGAACCGCTCGCCACGCCTATTCTTCTCCCAGGTACGACCGCTCGATGCCCAGTAGTATCCGCAGCGACGTCGAGACCACGCCCAACGACGCGCCTATAAGGATGGCGCGCTGGCCGGCGGTGTTGAAGATTTCCATTATTCTGTCTTTGAGCCAATCCGGCGTCAGGAAGACGAGCGAATGGGGCCACCACTCCGGTATCCAGATAGACCCTATGGGAACCTGTCCCAGCATTACGATGATGGCCGCAACGAGGAGAAGGGTGGCGTCTACGGCCCGCGCCCGGAAAGCGCGATACGCCGCGGAGGCGACGAAGAAGGCCAGGAGCGCGAACATGGTCGAGGACATGGGGAACATCAGGTAGTTGAACAACCAGTCGAAGACCGTCCCCTGGCCGATGCCCCAGAAGATCCCCGCGATCGCCATCGTGAAGAGGCCGACGATGAGGATTATGGAGTAGGGCCAATCGGCGCGGCGGTCGCGCACTTTCATGTAGTTCATACGGAGGAGGTTGAACGCCCCCACCAGGATCGCGAAGGCCACCACGACCAGGTACCAATTCTGGACCTGACTCGCGACGCTTCGTAGCGACGGAACGAAGAACTCGAGTATTATTATTACGCCCGCGACGAAGGCTACGATCATCGGTATTTCGCGCCGCATACCCGGCCTCCTTGCCGGAGAGCTTACGCGTGAAAAAGCCGCCGGAGAGCGGCTACTTCACCACAAAGAGTTGTTCCAGGGCGATGGACCGCCCGAAGATCTCGAAGCCGAATTGCGCCAGGAACGCCGTTATGACGCCGGCGATTATAAAGAACAATATGACCACTTTGCCCCAGTCCTGGCCTATCAGGCTTCCCAGGAGCCGGGGCTCGCGGCTGAGGTACGCGCTGGCCGCGAAGAGCTCCTCGCCGATGAGAGTGTAGTCGCAGGCCGCGATGAAGAACGGGAGCTGCGACGGCATGGCCGTGCCGGCTATCTGGATGGCGCCGATGGAGTGGCCGGTCTCGGCGAGGATGAGCGATTCCGCGTAGAACGTGCCCATGTAGAAGTTGGCGGCGGGCTTTTCGCGCACCATGATGCCGTCCACGCCGGCGACGAAGCCGAACTGGTCGTCGGTGAGGTAGCGGATGTTTTCGCGGTGGTACGCGTCGGGACGGCCCGCCTCCAGGTACGCTTCTTTAACGATCTCTTGCGCGGTGGACATCACCAGCGAGCGGGAACACGGCACGAGCAGGTTCGCGTCGTACTCCGCCACCATGGTGGCGACCCGCCCCAGAATGGTTACCGCGGCGATGGTTTGGATGTCGTCGATGTCGGCTATGCCCGGGACGTACAGAACGGGCTTGCCCATTTCGGTGGCGCGACCCACCGCTTCCTGCACCGCCTCCAGGCCCGCGATGCGCCGTATGAAGAGCTTCTTGCCGGCGCGGGCTTGCGAGATGTAATACAGCACGAAGGCCGAGAGCAGGACGGCGGCCACGAGCATGTTCAGGCGGTCCTTGTGGAACCACTGCGGCGCCGCTTTCACCGGCCCCACCGGCGCCGTATCGGTGCTCATCTTCTCGCCCCGTACGCGTACTTTGTAGAAGTACTCGACGCCGTTTTCGGCTTCTTCGTCCGTATGTTGATAGCTTTCTTTACCGGCTTCGACGTCGGCCAATTTCTTGTAGTCGCCCGCGGGGCGCTTGGCCCGCCAGACCTCGTAGCCGAGGACTTCCGCCTTGGCGTCGAGCTCGTCCGGCGACGGCTCCCACGTTAGGTCGATGGAGCCGCCGGCATCCACCGGGGTATCCGCCGCGGCCGCGTTCTCGGCGGTGCGAAGCGTTTGACCGTGCGCCGCGACGGCCAGAGCCGCAATTAACAATATAACGGCATAAGCCGATTTCATACCAAGCACCTCGAGCCCTTTGGAAGACGCGCTCGGCATTCCCGTTGCGAAAATAAGTGCGTCTACGTGCTTTACGATGTTTTTAGAAATTTATCACGGCGTCGTTACCGTGTCAAGAGTTAAAAAAGGGCGGTCACGGCCCCCGCCGGTACGCCCGGGCGACGCCGCCGGCGCGGCCCGGCCTCCCGCGACGGGCGCTCCTCCGAAATAGGAGTGTTATTACCACATAAAAATGGCACATAATTACCAAATATAAATGTCACAAGGGGGCCGCGGCGGCGAGTTTCCGATATAGTTTAAGGGACGGCATTTTATTTAAGTCGGGGTGGTAGGGCTTACGTTTGGAGAAGGAGGCGAGGAGGAGGTTTTGGTAGTAGAGGCGTATTTGGCGGTTGAGGAGTTGGCGGACTTCGACGGTGGCTTTGGCATAGGAGGCGCGGTAGGGGTTGGGAGGTATCTGGAGGATACGGCCGTGGAAGGAGATGGTGTTGTCGGCCTTGACGACGCGGAGCTCTTTAAGGGCACACACGGCGTCGAGGTCG
>DATKVX010000083.1 GCA_035529855.1 bacterium | reverse complement strand
GGGTCGAAGGAGGACAAGCCGAGGTAGAATTTTACGAAAGCCTCCTGCGCCAGGTCTTCGGCGACTACGGCGTCGCCCACCAGCCGCCGGCAATAGTCCAATATGCGGCGGCTATATTTATTGACGAGCTCTTCGAACGCGGCCTCGTCGCCGGCGGCGGCCCGCCGCGCAAGGGCGCTTTCGGCGTCGGTTTCATTTGCGGATGTCGCGGCTGCCATACCCGTAGACGACGAAAGGGGAAGGGTAGACTCCCCCTTCCCCTCCTTAACGAATAATACGTCAACCCGGCGTAGAAGTTGCCGGTTTAAATATATATATCGGAAAACGCCGGCGCGGCGGAGGGTTCGGCGGGCGGGCGGTACGGCAGCGCGGCTACGGCCGCGGCGAAATCGCGGCTCGCGGCGGCGCCGCGCGATACCTCGGCCAGGTCCGGCATCGCGCGCCGGAGCCGTTCCGCGGCGGCGTCGACGTCGCCCGGGTGGCCGTCGGCGTAGAGCAGCGTCTCGCCGTCCGCGCCGAGGAGGCAAACGCGGTCGCCTAACTCGCCCTCGCCCGGCCTCCGCGCCCGCCAAAAGGCCGCATCCGCCGGCCTCCGGAACAGGCGGAGCCGCACCCGCGTTATCAGGCCGGCGCGACCGCGCGAGCCCAGGAAGAGCTTGGACAGGTCGTACCCCGCGACGCCCTTTATCGTCCTGCGGCCCGTCGATACCAACTCGCCGTCGTCGTTTATAAAGGAGAGGCCGAAGAGGAAGCGATAGAGCTCGCCGTACGCCGGCGCGAACGCGTTCGCCGGGTATCGCGCGACCAACTCCCCCACGGCCATCTGCGCTCCGGTCGGCGCCGCGAACGGCAGCCACAGCGGCGTCCCCTCCAGCCGACGCTCGAGCTCGCCCAACGTCATCGGCGCCGGCGCCTCGCAATAGTAATCGTCCGCGGCGAGAGCGAACTCCCCCGTCAGGCCGGGCCCGGGCGTCACCAGGACCGTTTCCGGCGGAAGCTCCCGCGACGGCGGTTCGCCGGCCGCCCACGGGTGGAGGCGCCATCCGCGCTCCCGGCACAACGCCGCCAGCGCCCGGGCGCCGGCCTCGTCCGCCAACGTCGCCGCGGGCCGACCCGCGACCTCGCCCGGGGCGCCGATTCCCGGCACCTTCTCTATTTCGGCCAACATAACGTTACGGGGCCATTTCTTCTACGGCGTCAAGGACGCGCGCGGCGCCGCGGCCGTCGACGAGGGCGCGCCCGGCCTCCGCCATCGCGCGCCGTCGCTCCTCGTCCTCCCACAATCGGCCTACCTCGCGGATTACGGCGCCGCCCGGCCGCAGCTCCGCGGCGCCGAACGTGACCACCGCGCCTCGCCGCGCGAAGGCGTCGCTCTCGGCCTCCTCGCGGGCGACGTGGGGAACGGCGACGGTGGGAACGCGCTGGCTCAACAGCTCGTACTGCGTTATGCCGCCGGCCGCCAGCGCCACCCGGGCCCGCCGATACAGCGGCAGCATATCCCGCGCCGGCGCGTGTACGTCGACGCGGTGGCGGCTTTGCGCCGCCAGCTCGCGCGTCCTATCGACGTACGGGTACGCCGGCCCCAGAACCAGGTCCACGTCGAGGGGCTCGGTCTCGGCGAGGGCCTCGAGCGCGCGGCCTGCGTAATCGTCGGCGTCGGAGCCGCCGAAAGTTATGAGCAGCCGCGTCCGGCCCGGGTCGTCCGCGGCGGGCGGCTCGTCGGCGTAGGCCGGCGGGAGCGGCACGTACGCCGGCCCCAAAAGGAACCGCTGCGGCGGCCGGAGCTCCTCGTACCGCGGCGGCGGTTCCGCGACGCCGCCGTTCACGACCAACTGGGCAACTATGGCCTCGCCCATATCGTCTATGGCGCATACCGTCACGCCGCGCTCGCGCAGCGCCCGGTAGAACGCCGGGTCTTTCCCGCGCATGTCCGTCACCAACGGCGCGCCACCGCTGGCGTCCGTTAAAAAAGCGACCTCCTCCTCGAGCGAAGGAGGGACGACCGCGACGTCGCGGAAGCCCCGGCTCGCGACGAACGCGCGCGCCGTGGCGTCGTCGTTGAGCGCGAAGCGGCAGCGGAAGCCGCGGCGCGCCGCCTCCGCCGCCAGCGCCATAACGCGGCCGACGTGGCCCAGCCCTATCGTCGGGCCGCCGTCCACCCGGAACCAGATCGTCTCCAGCACGGTAAATTATTAAGCGGCCTTAAGGCCGCCCGCTCGAGTGGTGCGCCCCGCGCGCCGACTCGCGTCGGAGCCTCCGGGCGAGGCGCCGGTACCATATCCTCAGCTCGCGGCGAAACGACGAGTACGCCGCCCGAGCCGCTGCGGCGCTCCCCCTCGCCGCCGCCCCACGGCCCAAGTATATATGTGTATGTTCGGAACGCACGTTACGCCTTTTCGTCGCCGCCCGACGCTTCCGCCCGCGCCTTCCGCTTCCGTATGTGCGAAAAATGCAGGTAAAGCCAGGCGACGACGCCGACGGCGAGGACGATGACTATAACGAGGTCGAACTTGTGGAAATACCCGCGGAGCTCGTGCCAGCGCTCGCCCATTTTCAGGCCCACGTACGCCAGCGCCAGACACCAGGGAAAGGAACCCACGAAGGTGTACAGGCAGAACTTGCCGAAGGGCATACGCGCGATGCCGGCCGGCAGGCTGATGAAGGTCCTCACCACCGGCAGCAGGCGCGCGATGAAAACGGTGGGCGAGCCGTATTTATTGAAGAGCCGGTCGGCCCAGGCGAGCTCGCGCTCCGAGAGCAGCACCCACTTTCCCCAGCGCTCGATGAACGGCCGGCCGCCGTAGTAGCCGGCGGCGTAGGCGGCGACCGAGCCCACCAGGCAGCCGAAGGCGCCCGCCAGCGAGACCAACCACAAGTCGAAGCGGCCGGTCGCGACCAGGCTCCCGGAGAACGGCATTATTATCTCGGAGGGCAGCGGGATGCAGGCGCTCTCTATGGCCATACAAACGACGACGCCCGCGTAGCCGAGCGTCGAGATAACGTTCATGACCCAAGCACCTATGGGCTCTATGATGGCGTCGAAGAAATTCATCTACCTCCCGGAAGCGGAAAGGTTTTTAGCGATAGAGGGCTTTGACGCGGCCCAGGCTCGCCGGCTCGACGGCCTTCGCCTCCAAATCCCCCGCCCACTTCAAGAAATTCGTCATAACCTCGGCGCGGTCGTTATCGTGCATAATATTTTCGAAGGGACAGGAGAAGAGGACGATTCTATATTTGTCGTCCTTCTCGCCGCCCGGCTTCCGCCCCTCGGCGCGTATTACGGCGCGGTGGTGGCGCTTACGCCCGAGGTCCTCCCACCAAGCCGAGGGCGCGCCCCCCGCCGCGGACTCGAGCTGGTCCGGGAAGTTCTTGTGGTGGCGCCAGGTAATAGTATAATCCCCGCCGCCCAGGATGGGGCAGCCGCCCTCGCCGACCAGCCTCCAATAGTCCTCCACCTCGATCCATTTACGGAAGTTATCGTCCGGGTAATTTAGCTTGAGGTAATCGGAGAACAGCGGTTTGTAGAGCTGTTTCTCGTGGACGATGTCGGCGACGCAGTTCCAGGCGATGTATACCCCGGAGAGCATCAACGTCGTCGTCCCGGGCGTCCGGCTCAGGAAGGCCACCAGCGATTTCTGCTCGGAGGGAGAGAGGGTAATACTGCCGCGCAGCGGGTCGGAGGCGGGGGCGTCGCCGGAAGTCGAGGTAATCCAAATTACGACCTTGTACTTGCGGAGTTCTTCGAAGGGAGGTTCGCCCCGGCCGTCGTGGTCCCACACCGCGTACGTGGCGCCGGCGTCGCGCAACGCGTTTATATAAAAGCGGTCGAACAGCTGCGGGTTGGCGACGCCGTCCACCTGGTCCGAGACGAGCAGGATGCCGTGGGTGGCGTGCGCCGCGAGGGCCGCCGCGGCGGCGACGGCCGCGTATATGATTACCTTCGCCATTATTGCGGCTCGATATCCCGGGCTTTGTACATCTCCCGCAGCTCGTCCTTACTTTTCTTCTTCATTTCGCTCAGTTGGTCGTCGAACCGGCCTTCCCCGATTTCGCCGACGCGTTTGGCGACGTGGGGCGAGGCCGGCGCCAGGTGACGGCCGTAAAGGCGACGCGCCAGAATCGCGACGAAAGGCTGCACCTCGTCCGCCGGGCAGCGCGTCGCGCACAGCCGGCACAGTATGCACTCGAACGAGAGCCGGGCCACCTTCTCGACGTCGCCGCGGAGCGCCGCCGATATATACTCCATAACCTCGAGGTTCTGAGGACAAATCAGCGTGCACGAATTACAGCCCATGCACCGGGCGATCTCGGGATAATGTTCCAAAAGCGTCTTTTCGGTGGGGACGGTCGTCTCGACGTCGTACACGGCCTTATTGGCCGGATAGAACGGCAGCTGGACCAGTTCCATATCGTCCTCGACGACGGTCTGGCACGCGAGGCCGGATTTAAGGCGGTAGTCGCCGGCGATGCGGTACATCGCCGAGCAGGCGCCGCACACGCCGCCGCGGCACCCCACGCCCCGCACCAGTTGATAACCGGATAACTCCATGGCCTGCAGGATGGTAAGGCCCGCGGGTACGCGGTACTCCCGGCCCATTATGCTGATAGTTACCTTTTCGACCTCTTCCACCGGTATATCCTCCTCGGCTGGCCTCGTCGCGGGGTATCCCCCGCCTAGGTGCGCAAAAACAGGCCGAGTAAAACGCCGATGGCTATCGCCACCACGGCCATTAAGTATTTATCCAAAAAAGTCATAGTCTTCGACGGCGCTATGACCTCCGGGACGCGCGTATCCACGACGAAGTCCTTTAAGTTCGTCTCCACCTGCGGGCAGGCCAGGATGCAGGCGTAGCACTGCTCGCAGTCCTCGCCGACGATGGACTCCAACGCCATCGACGTTCGCTGCTCGGTCTTCTGGAGGCGCTCCGGCTCGCGGCGGAGGATGGGACAGGAGTCGACGCAATTGCCGCAGCCGACGCACCCCTTGTCGCCCGCTATCTCGGCCTCGGCCAGCGCCAGCCGGTGGTACGGCTTTATCCCCTCGGAGAGAAGGCGGCACCGCGCCACCGGCGGGAATTCCTCGTCGAGTACAATGTCCAAAGCGGTACGGTAGCGCGGCGGCTCGTAGTTGAAGTACGGCGACATAGCGCTAGTTCACCTCACTCCTCCGCTCCGGTGAGCGGCGGGTGACAACGGTCGCAATTGGCCGACGGCGGGAGGACGCCCTCGCGTATCGTCCGTTCGTTCGCCGGGCAGTCGTTGAAGAAGAAGACGCCGCCGTCGTCGAGGCCTACGGCTTTGGCGCCCCATACGTGTAACCGGCCGGTATGGCAGCGGCTGCAGGTGTCGGCCCGCGGGACGGCGCGCTCGTACTTCCGGTCCAATTTATGGACCAGGCCGGCGTGGCACGAGTCGCACGTCGTGTAATCCAAACTCGCGAAAAACACGTCGCTGCTGTGGCAGCGGGCGCAGATTTCCCGCACTTCGTCGTGGCGTTGGTGGCCGTAGGACAGCGCGTCGACGCCGGCCGCGAGCGCCGGCTCGAGGTCCTCCCCGGCGACGACGTTCACCTTCTTATAAGCATAGTGGCACTTCTTGCACTTCTCTTCCTTCGCCTGGGTGTAGATGTCGATATTGTTGAAGTCCTCGGCGGTGGTGAGCGCGACGACGGCGTCCTTGGCGCCCAGCCACTTGGCGTCCACCAGGCCGAAGACGCCCGGGCCGAAGTGGCAGTCCTTGCAGGTGACGCCCTCCTTGAAGTGCGCCGACGCCCGCCACGGCTCCTGGAAGCGCGCGTCGAAGTGGCACAGGTAGCAGAAGGTATTGGAGCTCGAGAACTCTAAAAACCCGAGCCCCGCGGCGCCGGCCGCCACGACGACCGCCGCCCAGATTACCAGGGTTTTCCCTATTTTGACCGTAAACGCCATTTTTATTTAAACAGAGCTCTCACGCGCCCTAGGGAACACGGTTCGACGGCGGCCTCGCTCTCCCGGAAATACTGGATGCGGTGGTTCCTCTCGTCGGCGACGTAAAACCAACCGTTGGGGCCGAACGTACAACACGCCGGCAAGTTGAAATCGCCCGGGGCCGAGCCGCGCTGCCCCCATTTGCCTATAAAAGAGCCCTGGTGCGTAAAGTACTGGACGCGGTCGCTATATTCGTCCGTTACGAAGATCCGGCCGTCGCCCCGGCCCGCGAGGCCGCGAGGGCCTACGAACTCGCCGTCCCCCTTGCCCTCTCGACCCCATTTCCCGAGAAATACGCCGTCGGGCGTAAAATACTGTACCCTGTGATTATATTTATCCGCAACGTAAATCTTGCCCGAGGGCGGGATTAAAATCCCCCGGGGGCCGTTGAATTGGCCGTCGCCGGCGCCCTTCGTCCCCCATTTCCCCAAAAAAGAACCGTCGGCCGTGAAATATTGGATGCGGTGGTTCAAGCAATCGACGACGTAGACGCGGCCTTCCCGCGACACCGCTACCCCGCGCGGATTGTCGAGCCGGCCGTCGCCCGAGCCGTACCGCCCCCACTTGCCGAGGAAACTCCCCGCGTGGGTGAAGTATTGGATGCGGTGATTGTGCGTATCGCTCACGTAGACGCGGCCCCGCTTCACTTCGACGCCCCAGGGGTAACGGAATTGGCCGTCCTCTCTCCCGTACGCCCCCCACTTCCCCAGGTAACTGCCGGTAGCCGTAAAATACTGGACCCGATGGTTTTCATAATCAACTACGTATACCAGGCCGTTCCCGACTATGTCGCAGTCCACGCCGAACGGGCAATTGAGCTGCCCGGGGCCGGTCCCGAAAGAACCCCACTCCCCCTGGTATACGAACTCGCCGAAAGCCGCTCCCGGAAAGACGGCCGCGGCGACCGAACATATTAAAAAGCAACTTCTCATACGTACGTCCCCCCTACAGGTTCCCTACGGGGATTACACCCGCTCCTCGAAGAACTCGGCCTCCTCTTCCCGCTTCTGCTTGCGCAGGTACTGGGCCACCGCGGCGGCCACGCTGGGCGCGCTTATCCCCGCCGGACATTTGGCCGCGCACTTGGCGCATCCCACGCAATACCGCATCAGCCGGGCTACCTCCTCGTAATCTCCCAGCCGCGCCCGAAGGACCATCTCCATCGGGAAGAGCTTGCCCTCCACCCGCTTCACCGGGCAGGTGCCGACGCAGGTCTGGCAATCCATGCAGTTGAGAGTCTGGCCCGTTCCCTCCACCAACGCCGCCTGAATGGTATAGTCGAAAAGCAACACGACGATGAACAGGACCGCCAGCGAGTGAATCGTCACCCTTTGGAACCTGAGGCTGGCGAACCACAGCGTTATCCTCGATACCCAGGAGAGCCTCGGCGCGTCGGCGACGCCCTTCCAAACGGCGTCGCGGGCGGCGTTGACCGTGCCGTACGAGGTAACGGTCGCGCCGGTTACGGCGTCCACGTCGACGTCGGCGCGGCCCCGCAAGAGCTCCCGCAACTCGTCGAAGGCGGCCGAGGCGACCGGAATCGTGTCGTAATACTCTATTACCTCGAAATCCGCGACCTTGTGGTCCTTTACGGTTACCTCCACTCTGACCGGGCCGCGCTTCCCCGTACCCTCGCCCTCGTAAACGCCGTCTTCGGCCAGTAGGACGGCGTCGCCAAAGTGCCGCGCGCGCCACGCCCGCATATTCCAGACCTCGAACGCCGCGAAGCCGTAGAGGCCCGCGCCCAAGACCAGCGCCGCCGCCAAGACGTACGCCAGGCCGCGTTTGTGCTCCCGCCACCGCTTGAACGCCCACACCGCCAGGCCGACGTAAAGCAGGCCCAGCGCGAAGAGCCGCGCGCCGGCGAACGTTAACGCCACGACGGCCAGCACGAAGGCGAGCCGCAGCCACCGGTTGGTGAAAGATAGCCGGAACTTAGCCAAGCTGCCGCCCCCCGCTCGAGCGGTACCACTCGTAAATTTCGTCGATGTATTCGCGGCCTATCATGCCCTGATAGATGGCCTCCTCGACGACGTCGAGCGGGACCTTCCCCTCTCGTATGGCGCGCGTCGTCGCAACGCCCATCTTGCCGAAGATGCCGGCGAGGTCGAGGTGCTGGACGCAGAAGCCGTTGCAGTTCCCGCAGCGGATGCACAGCAGGCCGCGGTTCTTAATAAAGCGGCGGTAGTCCATCGTCCGGCACGCTACGGTTAGCTCGGCCTGAAACGTTATCGACGCCGGGCAGTTCTCCAGCGTCGCGTAGCACGCGCGGCACTCGTAGCAATACGCCGCGTCCCACATCCCGAGCGCAATAGGGCGGAGGACGTCCAGCGCCACCGCGGCGCCGATGCCCACCATGACGGCGCGGTTGAGCGCGGGCGTCGTCATCCGGTCCGTCAAGTTCGTAAACGGCGCGTAGCGGTGTATGCCGGGGAGCGCCGCCGGTTTGTCGACGTCGCGCGACCGGGGAATCCACTTCACCCGGGGCTGTTCCTTGTCTCGCTCGTCTTCGGCCATAGGCGAAATATTTCTAATATTCTAAATTAATCCGAAGCTCGCCGCAACCGTTTATTCGCGACGGGCACCGCTACCGCGGCAGCAGCAGCGCGATTAGCAAACCGGTGATAAAGCCGCCCACCGCGCCCTGCAGCAACTGCTTGGGCGAGCGCATGTCGAGCGCGAACGCAATAATGACGCCGCTGGCGGTGCCCGCAACCAGAAACGATATGAAGAACGGCATGTTATTCCTCCTGTTGCCCCGACCCCTCCGCCAGCGCGGCGCGGACCGCCTCGAGCTCGCGCGCGGCTTCGGCGGCCTCCTCGCCGTCCAGAAGCTCGACGGCCTCCTCCAGGCTTTCCCGGGCGGCTTCGAATTCGCCGGCCCGGGCCCGGCTCGAGCCGAGCAAATACCAATAAACGCCGTTTTCGGGCTCGAGCTCGGCGGCGCGTTTAAATTCCGCCGCGGCCTCCGCCGGCCTGCCGACGTGCGCATATAACCCGCCCACGTACGCCCGCAGCTCGGCGTCATCGGGCGCGAACGTCGCCGCCCAGGTGATGTGGTCCGTCGCCTCGAGCATGTCGCCGGCTCCGAAGGCCAGCCGCCCCGCGGCCTTGCGTCCCGCGATAGCGACCGTCATATTGCCGCAAGCGCGCGAGGCCGCCGCGGCGTACGCCAGGCGCGCGGCGTCGAGTTCGCCCAACGCTTCCTGCGCCTTCCCCAGACCGAGGTAGTATTCGCCGCGGTCGTCGCACCAGGCTATGGCCTCCCGGTACTCTTCCCGGGCGGCCGCGGCTTCGCCGCCGAGCAGAAGAGCCTCGCCCAGCGCGGCGTGCGTCGCCGGCGCGTAGGGGTCGTCGTCGAGGGCGCGTTCGAAATCCCGGACCGCGCCCTCCAGCTCGTCCAGGGCCAGGAATATCTCTCCTCGGAGGGCGTACGCGCGCCATTCGTCGGCGTTTTGCTTTAACGCGCGCTCGATCTCGAGCCGGGCGGCCTCTAAATCGCCCCGCCGGTAGGACAGCTCCGCCAGGCCGACGCGGGCCGGCGTAAAGTCCCGGTCCGCGGCCAGCGCGCGTTCGTAATAGTCTCGAGCGTCGGCGTCGTCTTCGGCCAGCCGGCCCAACGCGAATAATATTATCGCCTCGTCGGCGACGTGTTCGGAGTCCTCTTCGTACCAAGCCTGGCCTAGGACCTCCAACCCCTCCTCGCCCAACACGTCGAGGTAGAGCAGGTTCAACGGGACGTCCCACGGATAGTAGTCCAGCGAGTATTGTAAGAAGGCCGCCGCCTTCTCCGACTGGCGCGCGCGCAGCAGCTCGAGCGCGTGCTCGTGGAAGTAGGCCGCCCCCGGCGCGCCCTCGTGCTCGTGCTCGTGGCCGGCCGCCGCCCCGCATAGGGCCAACGCCAGAGAAACCGATATTAAGCGTTTCATCATTATTCCGCGGCCGCCGCCTCGGCCTGTTCGAAGACGAACGCCGTCAAGACGTCCGCCACCAGGCCCTCGTCGTCCCACTCCTTCTTGCGGGCGAGGACGCGACCCAGGTACTCGTCCCGGCTCGCGGCGTCGCCCCGCGCCTCAGCCAATAGCGCCCGGCCGTAAAACACTATGGGGTTTACGGGGCTTATCTCCCCGGCCGCGGTCAAAGCGGCCTCGGCGTCGTCGAGTTCCCCCAACTCGGCCGCGGCCAGCATCAATCCCGCCTGGGCCTGGAAGTCGCGCGGGTTTTTGGCCGCCGCCGTCGCGAAGGCGTCCCGCGCCTCGGACCAACGGCCGGTACGCACCGCGGCGACGCCGAAGTTGGCGTACGCGTACGCGGGCTCCGGCCCCATTTCAACCAGCTTTTTTAAATAATTGTACGACGCCTCGTAGTCCCCCGTCTCGGCCGAGAGCACGCCCGCGGTGTTCAGCGACTCGGCGTTCGAGGGCGACGCCTCGAGGACCTTCACCGAGAGGGCGAGCGCGTCCTCTTTATCGCCGCGGGCCCGGGCTACCGCGGCCTTGCCGTTCAACGCCTTTACGTTGTCGGGAAATGCCGCCAGCGTCTTATCGAACACGGCCTCCGCCTGCTCGGTATCCCCCAATTGGTAGTAGCAATACCCGGTCATAACCAGCGCCCGGCCGTCGCGCGGGTCGATGCGGTACGCTTTGTCGTAATGGTCGAGCGCCTGCGCGAAGAGCCACTTCTGGTAGTAAACGTCGGCCAGGTTGCGGTGGGCGTCGGCGAACCTATCGTCGCGCGCGACCGCCAGGCTCAGCTCGGCCTCGGCCTCGTCCAGCCGGCCCGCCCGGTACAATCCCCACCCCTTCAAGTTGCGCCCCGCGGCGTCGTCCCGCAGGCCGAGGGCGCGGTCGCAGGCGGCGAGGCCTTCGTCGTACCGCCTCAGCTCGAAATACAACCGGGCCAACGCGAGGTAATTCTCCGCCGTCGACGGCTCGAGCTCGACCACGGCCTTCGCCGGCTCGAGCGCCTCCTCGAGCTTACCGCGGGCGTAGTAAACGTCGCGGAGCGCGATCTGCACGTCGGCCTCGTCGGGTTGGGCCCGCGCCAGCTTGGCGAGAAGTTTCTCGGCCTCGGCGAGCCGGCCGGTAAAACGGTACACGAAGGCGAGGTTAAGGCGGGCGTCGACGTTGTCGGCGTCGAGGGCGAGCGTGGCTTTGGCCCATTTCTCGGCCGCGGCGAAATCGCCCAGCTTGACGTATATATCCGCCAGGTCGCGCTTGATGCGCGCGTTATCCGGCGCGGCGCGGCTCAGCCGCTCCCACTCCGCGGCGGCCTCGGCGTACTTGTCCTGGACGATATAAAAGGCCCGTAAATTGTTTAACGCCGAATCGTTGCGCGGGTTTATCTCCAACGCCGCGAGGAGGGGCGGCAGCGCCTTTTCGTAATCCTCCTCGATGACGAGGTATATGTAACCGAGGTTGCTGCGCGGCGTATCGTACGCGGGGTCGAGCTCGGACGCTTTTTCGAACGCGAACTTGGCCTCCTCCACCTTGCCGGCCCGGAGCAGCACGGCGCCGAAGTTGTTGTACGCCTGGGCATTGTCGGGATACTTCTCCAGTATCTCGCCGTAGAGCTGTACCGCTTCGGCGATTCTACCCTCCTCCTCGAGCTGCGCGGCGCGCTCGAGCATCTCGTCCGCGCTCTCCTGGGCGAGCGCCGGGGCGGCGCATAAAACCGCCAACGCCAGCGAGGCTATAATAACGCGAGCCGTCATTTCGCATCGGCCTCCGCGGCCACGGGCGGCAGGTGACTGCGGGCCGCCCGCACGAAGGCGCCCCACGCGGCCACCACGGTCAACCCCGCGGCCGCCAAAATTATTCTAAAACCGACGACCGTCGCCGCCGGCAGCGCGCCCACCGTCGCGAAAGCGAAGCCGAAGAGGTACGCCGCCCAACACCAGGGCAGCGTCGCCGGCTCCCGCCCCGCCGCCGCGGCAAGGCCCATAGGCGCCAAGGCCCCCAGGAAGAACCCCACCAGCGCCACCAAAACCGCCGCGACGTAAAACCGGACCCACAGCGGCCAACCGGCGGTCGCCGCCAAGAGGGCGTCATACGCCAGGATGCAGAGCAGCGTGGCCGCCGCGACGACGGCGAACGGCAGCCAGCGCCGCCCCCGCGCAACGGCGCCGCCCCACAGGCTCCCCGCCGCGGCGACGGCCAACAGCGCCGCCCGCGCCGCCGGGCCGCTCCAGGCGCCGCCGCCGAGGTAAAACGCGACCTTGGGCCCGAGCGCCGTCGCCAGCGCCGCGAAGGACGCGCCGACGAGGATGAAGTAAAGCGCGAACGCCGCCTTCCCGCCCGTCCGCACCTGACGCTTTCTAAAACCGTAGAGCGGGAGCGCGAGGAACGCCGCCGCCAGCACGACGGCAGCCGCGGCCAGGCCGATAACCCGGCCCGGCCCCGCGGTGGCGAACGGGAACGGCCGGTCGTCGCGCGCCGGACGGCCGTCATATTCGGCCGCCGACGTCAACGAGGCCGCGTACGCGTCAGCCAAATCCCCGCCGGGCGATTTACGCCCCGGCAGGTAGACCGGCTCGAACTCCTCGCCGGCGACGCCCACCAGCCCCTCCAGCTCGAGGTCGCCGAAGCCGCCGCGCTTCGCCAAAGCCGTCACCGCGTCGCCCCGCCGGAAGACGGCGACGCAACCGGCCGGCCGGAGCTCGCCCTCCTCCGCGAAAGCCCGGTAGACCGTCGCCGCGAGGTCCGGGCCGTAGGTCGGCTGCGCCCCCTCGCGAACCGTAAAGCTTATTATACCCGCCGGCTCGAGGCGCCGATAATACTCCCGGAAAGCTTCCACCGTCAAAAGGTAATCCGCGGTCAACGCGGGCGCCGGCTCGAGCGGCGCCGGCACGGCCGAGGGCGAAAGGGCGATAAGGTCGTACGTCCCGCCGGAACTCCGCAAGAAGGCTCGGCCGTCGCCGCCCCGAGGCGCTACCCGGTTTTTGCGCAGGAGCTCGTCGGGATAGGCCAGTTTTTTAATCAAACCGTACGCCGCGTCGTCCATTACCAGGTCGACGCTGCCGGCGCCCAGGGCGGCCAGCGCCAGCGCGTCGAAGCCGGCGCCGCCCGCGACCAGCGCCCTCTCGGGAGCCTTGACGCGGCCCGCCAACGCGGCGACGTATTTTTTCGTGAACGCTACAGACGGCGTTTCCTTCAAGACGGGCGCGCCGCGACGGCCGTCGACCGTAAGCCACTCGTGGCGAGGCAACTCCTTCGCCAGGCCGGCGTCGAATACCGTAAACGCGGCGGCGGATTTATCGGCGGCGGGCGAGGTTACGACTTCCGCCCGGGCCGCGGCGCTCCACGCCGCGTCGGCGACGCGTTCGCCGGAAGCGCCCAGGAAAGCACCCCGCGCCGGCGCCAGGCCGAACAGGATAGGCGCCGCCAACGGCAAAACGACGGCGCAGGCCACCAGGACGGCGGGCGCTATTAACTTAACCTTGGCCCGGGCCGTACTCAAGGAAGCTGCGGCCGCAGCCGCCAGGACCGCCGCCAGCCCGAGCGCCGCGGCGTGGCCCAACAGAGCGAACGCCGCCGCGGCCAGGATTACGCCGGCGGCGCCCCCGGCCAAGAACGCGCCGTAAACGCCCGCGGGCTCGTCGGCGTACGCGCGGAACGCGACCGCCAGCGCGAAGCCGACGAAACCGAGCGGCAACGCGGCCGCCAACACGTACGCGACGACGACCAACCACCCGCCGACGCCGGCAAGGCCGCCCGCGCCCAGGGGTAAATGCCCCACCGCACCGCCGACGACGAAGGCCGCGACGCCGAAGAGCAGGGCGTTAAACGCCGGCGTCGCGCGCCCTTTGCGGCGCGCGCGCGCGCCCGCCAACGTCGCGAGCGCGGCCCCCACCGCCAAGCCGAGGAAAGCCGCGCCGGCCGCGACGACGGCGGCGTCGGCCCCGCCGGTTACGGTTAAAATTCCCCGCAAGTACGAAACGTACGCCAGGGCGCCCGCGACGAGCGCGCCCAGCCCCAAGTAACGCAATATTTTACTGCCGTCCATAGCAACGTCCAAAGTTATGCTAAGGCCCTCTCGAGCGAAGGCCGGGCCGCGCGATAAGGCGCCGCCGGTAATACCTGCGCCGTCGGGATATACGTTTCCGTCCGCCGCGTCAGATTATGCCCGGTATGTAGCGTTTCGTCCGCCGCATGTAGTCGACGTACCCGTCCATATTGCGTTTGAGCAGATGCTCCTCGCGCAGCGTCCGTACGACGACCGCGGCCCAACAGAGCAGCGTGAAGAACCACGAAACTACGCAACATAACATAAGTGCCGCGCCGGCCGTCAACATAAAACCGGCGGTGTAGAGCGGGTGCCGGATGCGGCCGTATATGCCGGCGGTTACTATCCTCTTGTCCGCGGCCGCCGCGTCCACGTAAGGCGAAAACGCCGCGCCCAGCGTCCGATTGGCGACGTACGCCAAAACCCCGGAGCCGACGACCAGCGCCGCCCCCGCCGCGTTCAACGGCAGCCATTGCCGCGGCCTCAGCACGACGTATTCCAACAGCGGCATCGCGACGGCGGCGATCGACGTCCAGGCCAGCAAGTGAAACGTCGGGTCGAGGAGCGACCGCACCAGGTCGCCGAACGTGCGCCGCGGCCTGCCGGCGAAAGTCAAAATCCGGGCGACGACGACAGCGGCGATATATGTCAGCGCGAGCCACATCGGCGGCTATCAACGAACCTCGGCCGGGGCGGCCTCGGCCGGCGCCGGCGCGAGCTCCTTGACGCCCCGCAGGTATTCGACCAAAGTTTTAAAGAGAGAGAACACGGTCCTGGGCGTGAACGGTATCTTCTCGATTCTCGTCTTCCAACAATAGCCGTACCATAAAAAGAATACCAGCACGTACAGGCGATTGGGCTTTCGGTTTATTAAACGGCGTACGAGCGGCCACAACCACGGATACTCCGCGACGACGCCGAAGAACTTGTGGAGATTCTCCACGCGCCAGGTCGTTCTCTCGTCGCCCCACGTGAGCATGGTATTTATCTTGTTGGTCTCGGGCACGTCCGCGAGCGAACCGTCGTAATACCCCCCCGCGACCGCGCGCTCGCCGAGTTCGGTCCTGGGATACGGGTAGAATATCGACGACCAGGCGAAGTCGGGCCGGCAGGCGACGTTGAGGGCGAGGGTTTTCTCGTCGACGGCGACCGGGTCCTCCACCGGCAGGCCGCACAAATTCTGCGTCGCGACGCGGATGCCGCGCCGCCGAAGCAGCGCCACCGCGGCCACTATCTCTTCGTCGGTATGCGGCCGCTTGAGGACGTCGCGCCGAACGCGCTCGTCGCCGCTCTCCACGCCCATCCACGCCGCGTGGCAACCGGCGGCCTTGAGCAGGCGTACGCTGTCGTCGTTAATCAAGTCCACCCGCACGTTGCACATAAACGGCACGCCCACCTCGCGCGGCAGCCGCTCGGCGAACTCCTCCAGCCACGAGCGCTTGTGCAATAAAAAAGTGTCGTCGTCTATTTGCATATAGCGCAGCGGCCAGCGCTCCTTGACGTACCTCATCTCCGCGAGGAAGCCGTCCACGCCGCGCGTGCGGCACACGCGACCCAGGCCCCGGTACATGTCGTTGAAGCGGTGGTTGAAGCAATAGGTACAGCGGAAGACGCAGCCCCGCATCGCGAAGAAGATCTTCGTCGGGTGGTCGCGCAGGTCCGCGTCGCCCTCGTACAGTATCTCGCGGTCGGCGAAGGGCAGCGCGTCCAGGTCCTCCACCAGCGGCCGCAGCTCGTTCCGCACGACGTCGCCGTCGCGCTTCACCCACAGGTTGGCGATGTCGGCGTAGTCGCGGCCCTCCGCCAGCGCGCCCGCCAGCTCGACGACGGTTCCCTCCCCCTCGCCCAGGCATACGACGTCCACGCCGTCTTCGTAGACCATCTCCGGGAAGAACGTCGCGTGCGGGCCGCCGAAGGCCGAGACGCCGCCGTAGCTCTCTTTCAGGCGTCGGTTGATATCCAATAAATATTGATGTTCGCCGGTCATCGCGCTGTACAACAGCGCCGCGGGCTCGAGCTCGCGGACTTTGGCGCGCAACCGCTCGAGGCCGAGCCGCTGCGCCCGGGCCAGCTCCACGTCGTGCCCCGCGCGCTTGAGGGCCGCGGCCAGCATCATCACGCCGTAGCGCTCGACCAGCGCGGTACCCTTTATAACGAAGAGAAAACTCGCCACTATTCCGCCGTTCGTAGGCTAAAAAGCCGCCGCTAATACGGCGGCCTGCGTCGTACCGTTGCCCGCGGCCTTACGTCTTCGGAACGTTAACCGCCCTGGGCGTCATAACGCCGATGAGCAGCGCCGCGACCAGGCCGCCGAAGGCCCCCTGCGCCGCCGCGCCCCAGGCGAAATCGTACAGCGCATAGGCCAGCATCGCGCCCGCCAGCGCGCCCATCAACAAGAAGACGCCGAACTGGACGTTCCACCCGCGCTGGATGTTCGTCCCGGCGAGCGCGCCGACGAGCTTAATCATAATCAAGTTGATTATCACGACGACCGCGGCGCCCGCGAGCAGCGCCGGCAGGTTCTGCGTGAAGCCCTCGGGCGTGAAGATCTCGAGGTTGATGAACTTCATGAAGATCGCCGCAAGTGGGGCCATCACCGCCATGGCCGCGAACGAGAACGCCCCCTTGAGGTAGCCGGTCTCGGCGCGCAGCGTCCCCTCCGCCATCATCCCGGCGCCGCCCAACGGCGACGGCGCGCACGACGTCGTGGCGTTGATCATATAGGCCGACATCACGATGGCGAGCTGGCTCCAGTTCACGAGGCCGAAGCCGGCGGGGCCGAAGAGGTACAGCGTCGGCACCAGCGCCGCGGTCAAGATGCGCGAGCAGCTCAGCGGCATTATGGTTTGAATCTGGACGAAGATGGCGAGCATGCCGGCGACGCCCAGCACGCGGAAGTCGGACAGCCCCTTGAGCAGACTGCTGAGAGCGTCGAAGCCGCCCGTCAGGTAGAGCGAGCCCGCGGCCAGGAAGCCCGCCGCCATCGCCGTCACCGGCATGAGCAATATGCCGGCCATGAGGTCCGTGAGCTTGACGCGGCACAGGAGCATTATAAGGAGGCACGCCGCGACGAGGACCGTCTGCACCGGGTACTTGCCGAAGGGTTGGAATATCGAGACCAGCAGCGCGACGGCGAAGATGACCAGCGAGACGTACCCGCGCGTCGGCGCCTTGGCCTTGGGCGCCTCGGTCGCCTCGCCGGGAGCGGCGTCGCGGAGCGCCGAGTCCTCCGGGTAAATCCGCGTCGTGATTATCTTGAGGAACAGCGCCATAAACGCGGTCCCGAGCAGCAGCGCGAACGACTGCGGCCCGCGCAGGATGCCCAGGCTCGCGGTCGCGAAGTGCGCGCCCAGGAAGCCCTCGCCTATTTGCCCCACGCCGCCGATGGGCGAGGGCCCGCACGAGCCGAAGGCGTTGCGCGCGAAGGCGCCGATGAGGACGATGAGCTGGCCCTTGGAAACGACCCTCATCTCCTCCGGGCCGAAGGCAAACAGCAGCGGCAAGAGCGCCGCGCCCAGGATGCGGCCGCAGGGCAACATCGCGATGAGCGGCAGGTTGATAAGGATGACCATCGCGCCCGGCAGCCCCAGCGGCGTCTTCTTCAACCACTCGATGATGACCTTCAGCGCGTCGAAGCCGCCCGAGGCCGTGAGCGCGCCGGCCAGGAAAAGCCCCGCCAGAAGCGCCGTTATGGGGTGGAGGATGATGCCGCTCAGGAGCTCGCTACCCACGAGGAGCGCGCCCGGGCGCCCCTCCACCGTCAGCCGGTAGACGACGGCCACGGCGACGTTGAACAGCGTGATGAGGATGAGAACGGTTTGAATGGGAAGGTTTATCTTCCTGAAGAGCGTCAGGACCAGGACGACGACGAAGACCGCGAGGGTAACGTATCCTATTACCGTGAAAGCCATAAGGGAGCGTTAAGCGTAAAACCCCATTTTTGGAATATCTTTACGAAGAGGCGTCCTCGGCGTTTCCGCGCGCGCACTCGCGCCCGGGCCGGCGGGTGCGCCCTACGCCGGCGCCGACGTAATAGCGCCCCGCGGCCGTCGTGACCACTACCGCGTCGCCGGCCTTGAAGCGGCAGACGCACTGCGTGCAGCCGGGGACCGTGGCTTCGACCACGCGGCCGTCGTCGAGCTCGACTTCCGCGCTGCGCGGCGCCAGGCCGAAGGCGGCCTCGTCGGCGACGAAGCGCCGGAAGCGGCCGCGCTTCCCGGCCCGTAGGCGGTAGACCTCCAGGCCGACCATCGCGCTCAGAAGGAGCGCCGAGGTGCCGTAGAACAATATGCCGTAGTCGCCGGTCACAACGTCAAACCTCGGTTATGAAGACGCGCGCCGCCTTGGGGTCCGCGACCAGCAGGTACCCGTCGGCCAGCGCGACGCCGCGCGGTTCTTTCAAACCAGCCAAACCTTTAAGCGCGCCGAGCTTGCGGCCGTCGTTATCGAACGCCAACACGCGCGCCCCGCCGGCGTCCGCGACGAAGGTCGTCCCGTCCTCGGCCGCGATGCCCGCCGGCTCCGCCAATTCGCCCCGGCCGAGCGTCGCCGTCACGTCGCCGTCGAGGTTGAAAATTTTCACGACGGCGTGGCCGGCGTCGGCGACGTAGATGCGCTTCTCGGCGTCGGCCGCGACGTACCGCGGCAGCTTGAGGTCGGTGGGGCCGTCGCCCAGGCCGCCCAGGATGGCCCGCGTCACCGGCTCGTCGGAGGCCAGCCTCGTGCTATGCAGGTCGACGTATTGGACGCGGTGGTTGCGGGTGTCGGCCACGAGCACGCCGGCCTCGTAGCGGCAAACGCTCTTCGGCCGGAGGAACTCGCCGTCGAGGTAGCCCAGCCGGCCGAAGGAGCGAACGTGAACGCCGGCGGCGTCGAACACTTGAACGCGGCCGTTGTTGGTGTCGGCGACGAAGACGCCGCCGTCGGCGGCCGCGTCCACGCCCATCGGGAAGTTGAACCGGCCGTCGGCGGTACCCGGGCCGGTGCCCAGGTAGCGGCCCTCGCCGGCGGCGAGCCGCACGACGCCGTAGCGGCCGGCGTTGGCGACGTACACCGTTCCATCGAGCGCCACGGCCACGTCGTACGGGTTGATAAGGTCGCCCAGGCCGGAGAGGTCCGGCCGCCCGGGCTCCTCGGCCCACACCACCTCCGGGAACGCGCCCGCCAGGACCGCGAACGCGCCCGCGGCGGCGCCGGCTTTCAAAAACTCGCGCCGGCTTACGCTACCCGTTTCCTTCTCGTCCGCCGACATCTATTCGCGGTTGTACTTCTTCGCGCCCTCGACGAACGCGTCGCCGCCGGCCGCGTCGTTCACGACCACCGCCGGGAAGTCCTCCACCGTCAGCTCGCGGATGGCCTCCGGGCCCAGGTCCTCGTACGCGACCACCTTCGCGGCCTTGATGCGGTCGGCCAGCAGCGCCGCGGCGCCGCCGGTGGCGGCCAGGTACGCCGCGCCGTATTTTTTAATGGCCTTCTTTACGTCGTCGTTCCGCTTGCCCTTGCCGACCATCAACTTCAAGCCCTGCTCCAGCAGCCTGGGCGTGTAGGGGTCGACGCGGCCCGAGGTAGTGGGCCCCGCCGAGCCGATGACGTTGCCGGGGCGCGCCGGCGACGGCCCGACGTAGTAAATGCACGCGCCGTTCAGGTCGACCGGCAGCGGCTCGCCCTTATCGAGGAGATCGATAAGCCGCTTGTGGGCGGCGTCGCGCGCGGTGTACATGCGGCCGGTCAGCAGCACTTCTTCCCCGGCCTTCAAATTCTTGACGACGTCGGCGTCTTCCACCGGGATATTCAATTTAATCACCACGACAAAGCACCTCCGCGCCGGAAATAAATACAACGCCGCCGCGCCGAAGAGGGGCACGGCCCGATTGCGCCACTATAACATACGGCCGAATATCGCGCCAAGCGTTATTTGCGCCGCCGACGTAACGTCTTAATACTATTAGAATCGCCAGGGTTTCGTTCTGCGAAAAATACGACTAGTCCGCGAGCCACGTTCGCGCGCCGAGGAAGCGCTCGTCCCAATACGGCTGGCTCAGCGGCGTGACGGTAACGCCGCGCGGCGACGATTCGGCGTGGATGAACTTGCCGTCGCCGGCGTAGATGCCCACGTGCGACGGCCCGGAGGTATAGGTCCGGAAGAACACCAGGTCGCCGGGCCTCATCCTGCTCTCGGGGACCTTGCGGCCTTTGCGGTACTGGTCGCCGGAACCCCGCGGCAGCGATACGCCGTTCTCGGCGAAGACCATTTGCACCAGCCCCGAGCAGTCGAAGCCGTCGGCCGACGTGCCTCCCCAGACGTACGGCACGCCCAGATACTTCTTGGCGGTGGCGATTATCTCGCTCCGCGGCGTGGCGGGTATCGGAAGGGGTTCCTTTTCTACGAAGGGGTTTTCGCCCTCTATCTTCAAATTCTCGCCGCGGACCCAGCCCAGCGTCCCGTCGGGCGCCTTGACCAGATACATCGTCTTGGCATAGTCGTACACTTCGACGCGGGCGTGGTAGTGGACGTACGCCACTATTTGGGCGCCGGCCGCGGGGCGGGCGTACAGCGGCGCTTTCCCGGCGACGTCCGGTTGGGTGCGCTTCACGTCGACGTTGGTCAATCGCAATAATACCTGCGAGACGTCGCCCTCCACCTGGCGCCGCTCGAGCTCGTACTCGAACGGCTTGGCGAGGTCCACGGTTACCTCCAGGCGCGAACGGCCCCGCTCCTCGAACCCCTCCAGCCGGATGTCGTGGACGACGCCGTCGCGCGGCGATAAGGTGTAGACGCGGGGGTTTATACGCAGGTTGGCGAGCTCGAGTTTTATCAGGTTGGGGTCTTCCTGGGCGACGACCTTCACCTGCGGCGGCAGCTCGCCGGTGGTGTCGAAGTAGATCGCGTCCTCGGCCTGGTGGTACGTCACCGCCGCCACCCAGTCGGCTTTTTGGAACCAACCTCCGGCGGCGCTCCCCGCCGCTAAGGCCGAAATCAGCAATATTATTCTCGGCTTCATAAACTTACCGCGGCCCGTCGTCGCCGCGACATTTGACTTTTACGGGTATACCTTATAGAATGTTTATGTTAAAAACGACTAAATATCAAGGATAAATTGGTCGTGCCGCCCAAAGTCAAAATCGCGCTCGTCGCCGCGTTCCCGCCGCCGCCCGGCGGAATGCCGCACCAGGCCCGGATGCTCGCCGAAATCCTGGCCCGGGACGGCGCGCAAGTCGTCACGATAAATACCAACCCCTTCGGCCGGCGCAAGCCGCGTTCGCTGCGCTTCTTACGCGTTCTGCGCGAGCTGCGTAAGCTGCGGCGCTGCGACCTGGCGCTCATCTTCGGCGGCTCGTACGCGTCGTTCTTCGCTTTCTCGGCGGTGCCGCTCGCCGCCGCGCGGCTCTTCGGCGTGCCGGCGATATTGATGTATAAAGGCGGCCTGGCGCGGTTTTTCTTCCGAAAGTGGGGATGGCTCGTCCGCCCCATCTCCCGGCTCGCCCGGGCCGTCGTCGTCCCGGGCCGCTACTTGCAGGGCGTATTCGCCGGCTTCGGGATGCGGGCCCGCGTCGTCCCCGATATCGTGGACGTGTCGCGGCTGCCCGCCAACGCGGCCGAGGCCGAAGGGCCGCCGCTCATCCTGTGTCCCCGGCGGCACGACTACGTCGGCGGCGTAGACATAGTAGTGCGCGCGTTCGGAAAAGTCGTCCGCGAGTTCCCCGAGGCCGAGCTCCACCTGTGCGGCGACGGCGTGGACCGGCCCAAGCTCGAGCGCCTGGCCGAGGAGGTCGCGCCGGGCCGCGTGCGGTTCCACGGATTCCTCCCCCACCAAGACCTTATGCCGCACCTGCAAAGGGCGACGTTGATGGTCAACTCCACCCGCGACGACAACCACCCCAACAGCGTACTGGAGGCGATGTGGGCCCGCGTGCCGGTGGTGGCCGCGGCGGTGGGGGGCGTCCCCTTCCTCGTCCGCGACGGCGAGACGGGCTTCCTCGCGCGACCGGACGACCCGGAGGCGCTGGCCGAGCGGATAATTTTCGTTTTGCGTAATCCGGGACTCGCCGCCGACGTCGCGGCCCGCGCCCACGAGGCCGCCGCCGAATTCATCTGGCCCTACGACCGCCCGGGCCAACTGCAGACGTTGCTCGACGCCGCGGGCCTCGCGCCTACCCCCCCAAAGCCTCGACGTTAGCCGCCGCGGCCTCGTCGCCCGGCGTAAGCGCGAGCACGGCGCGGAACCACTCCCGCGCGCGGGCCGCGTCGCCGGCCTCCGCGGCCGCCATTCCCCGCTCGAAATAAATATCGGCCAGCGCCTGGCGGAGGTCCTCGTTCTCGGGCCAAAGCGCCAGGCCCCGGCGGTACGCCGCCACGGCCTCGTCCTCCGCATCCCTCAAGTACGCCAGCCGGCCTTCGACCAACGCCGTAACCGCGCGATACCGGTCGTCGCCCCCCTCGAGCCGCAAGTCCGCCAACGTCGCGAGATTGTCCGCGTCCGTCTTCTCGTAGAGGGCGTGCGGCGCCGTGTACTCCAGAATCAACCGGTCCTCGGTATTGGCCTCCGCGTCGGCGACCAACGTACGGACGGCCTCGTCGCTCGCGATCAAATAAGGTCGCGTTTTCTTCTTCTCGAGCCAGGGCGACGTCGAGCCGACCAGGACCGTGTCGCGGCCGGTGTAGTACAACCTGACGTAGTCGAAAGCGCCGGCGAAGGAGCGGACGGCGGTCAGGTAATCGGCCGGCGCGAGCTGGTACAACGGCAGCCACTGCGCCATCACGCCGCCGCGTTTCAGGATGCGCGCGCAGTTGCGGAAATGCTCGACCGTAAAAAGCGACGACGAGCCCTTGGTCCACGGGTGGATGGGGTCGGACGTTATGACGCCGAACCGTTTGCCGGTGCCGAGGACGTACGAGCGGCCGTCCTCGCGGATTAGCTCGACGCGGGGGTCGTCCAACGGGGCGCCGCTGGCGCCGTCGAAGAGGCGGGACGCCGCCGGGACGGCCGGGTTGATTTCCACACAAACGATACTGCGGACCGACGGATGGCCCGTTATCGCGCCCAGCGTGATGCCGGTGCCGAGGCCGATAACGAGCACGTCTTCGGCGCCGTCGCGGCCGCCGACGCGTGTCTCGTTGAATTCCCGCAACGGCACCTCGCCCAACGCCCGCTCGACCCGCACGTCGTCGTAGTTGGTGGAGGCGACGGTCTTGCCGTTTATCTTCAGCGAGCGAATCGACCCGTAGGAGATGACGGCCACCGAGGCGTCGACGCTTTCCTCGTAGAACAACAACTCCTCTTGCGCCGCTTCGTCGAGGGCGGGTTTGCCCTCCTCGTCGAGATAGTAGCCGGGGCTTATGCCGGCGCCGAGCGCGAGCGTATGCCGGCTGGGCCCGGGCGCTACGACGACCAACGCCGCGAGCAGCGCGGCTAATGGTCCTTGCCAGACGACGCGCCGCCGCGAGACGCCCCACACGAAGGCCGCCGCTATCGCCGCCAGGGCCACCGCGCGGAGGCCGCCCGCCGGCCCGAGCCAAGGCAGCAATAGAAACGTCCCGACCAGGCTGCCCGCGATGGCGCCCGTGGTATTGGCGGCGTAGAGGTAGCCGACGCGCGTCCCGGCCTCCCGTCGCCGCGCCGCCGCTACCGTCACCGGCAAAATTATCCCCAAAAAGAAAGAGGGTACGAAGAGGACGAGCGCGGTTATGGCGAACACCAACGCCAGCGCGACGCCGAAGCCGCCGCCCGCGGCGCCGTACGCGACCAGGAATAAATAGGGCGCTCCGCGGAGCGCGACGACGCTGGCCGCCAGGCCGGCCGCCGCCGCCAGGCAGCACGCGCCGTAGAACAACGAAGAGCCGCCCGCCTCCGGCCCCAGCCGGCGGTGGACCGCCGCGCCCGCGGCGATGGCCAGGAGTATCACCGCCAGCATGGCCGCGAACGCGTACGTCGCCGAGCCGACGACGTTGGCCAGCGCCCGCGTCCAGAGCACCTGGGCCGCGAGCGCCGCGCCGCCGGCGATAAAGGCCGCGGCCGCCGCCCGCCACGTCGACGCCCCTCGCCCGGGCGGGACCGCCGGCGCCGCTTCGGCCGCGACGCCCTCGCCCGGGCGAAACCGCAGCGCGACGACGCAAGCCGCGACCGCGACGGCCAGGTTCGCCGAGGCCGTGACCTTGAGCGTCAGGCTCGCTCCCGCCGCCCACAGCAGCCAGAAGCCGCCCAACAAGACCCCCGTCGCCGCGCCCACGGTGTTGGCGGCGTACGCCCCCGAAAAGGACCGCGACGTGCCGCCGCCGTACGCCCGCAGCGCCGCGACCACCGCCGGCGTCGTCGCGCCCATCGCCGCCGTCGGCGCCAGCAGGAGCAAACACGCGACGCCGAAACGCAGCAGGTGCAGCGCGCCGGCCGCGCCCGGCTCGTACGCCGCGAAGTACAAGCCGTCGGCGGCACGGTAAATAAAGGGGAACGCGAGCGCGTACAGGCCGACGAATAACTCCAGGCCGGCGTACCATAACAGCGGCCTGCCGAACCGGTCCACCGCCCGGCCGCCGAGGGCGCTGCCGATGGCGAGGCCGCCCATGAACGCCGCCAGCACCGCGGCCACCGCCGGCGCCGTCCCGCCCAGCGTCACCGCCAGCATCTGCATCCAGACGACCTCGTACACCAGGCCGGCGGCGCCGGAGACGAAGAACAGCGCGACTACGAAGGCCGCGGCCGGGAAACGGCGGGAGGCGAACATAACGGCCTGCATATTAACAGCGGTAGGCCGTGGCCGGAAGTCAAATCTACGCCGGCGGACGGAGGGCGTTGGCGGCGAACGGCGGTTATGTTATGATGCGCGCGTGGCCGCACAACGCGCCGAAACGAAACGCCGCGTCGCCGCAGTAGCGCGCCGGTTGGCCGCGGCGTACGGTACGCCCCGGCGGCGGCGCCGCCCCCCTTTCGACGAGCTGGTGCAAACGGTACTCAGCCAGAACACCACCGACGTGAACAGCGCGCGGACCTTCGCCTCGCTGCAGGAACGGTTCCCGCGGCTCGACGACCTCGCGACGGCGAACGTTCGGGCCGTCGCCGCAAGTATCCGCCTCGGCGGCCTGGAGCGCGTCAAGGCCCGCTACCTCAAAGAGATGACGCGAGAGGTCCTGAAGCGGCGCGGCAACACGGACCTGTCCTTTTTAAATAAAATGGGCGACGGCGAGGCGGAAGCGTGGCTTACGAGCCTGCCCGGCGTCGGCGCCAAGACGGCGCGCGTCGTCCTGCTCTTCTCGTTCGGCCGGGACGTCTTCCCGGTGGACACGCACATCTTGAGATTGACGAAACGGCTCGGCTTCATCGGCGCGAAAGCGACGGCGGCCGCGGCCCATAAATTCTGGGACGAATATTGCCCGCCCGGCAAGGCGCGCGAGCTGCACCTCGGCCTTATACGCCACGGCCGCGACGTCTGCGCCGCGCGGCGGCCCGCGTGCGACGCGTGCGTCCTGGCCGACCTTTGCCCGTCATGCGGCACATTTGAATGAGGATACTCTTCCTATCGGACCGCTCGCTGAACCACACCCACCGCTGGGTGGAGTACTTCCACGAGGCGGGCCACGAGTGCCACCTCATCACGTTCGAGGACGGGCCGCCCGTTCCGGGGAAGACCTATTATATTGAAAGTCGGCTGCCGCGGGCCTTCATGTTCAAATACCTCGCGCACCTGCCGACGGTGCGCAAGCTCGCCCGGGCGATAGACCCGGACGTCGTCTCGGCGCAGGAGCTCGGCTCGTACGGGCCGCTGGGCGCGTTATGCGGCGTGAGGCCGGTGGCGGCGTCGGCCTGGGGGACCGACGTCCTGCTCGAGCCGGACTGGTCGTGGCTGCACCGCAAGCGCGTCGAGTTCGTCCTCAAGCGCGCGGACCTCATCACGTCGATGGCGGACCATATGACGGCGCGCATCGTCGCGTTGGGCGGCGACCCGGCCAAGGTAGTCGTGAACCATTTCGGCGTCGACGAGGACGTCTTCACGATGACCGCCCGGCCACCCCGGCCCCCGGAGGAAGTCGTCATCATCCACACCCGCCACTTCAAGCCGGTGTACAACTTCGAGCAACTCCTCGCCGCGCTGGCCGCCGTATTCGAGGCGCTGCCGCGCGCGCGCCTCGTCTTCCTGAGCGACGGCGTCCTGCGGCCCAAGGTCGAGGCGCGGGTACGGGAGATGGGTTTCGCCGGGCGCGTCTCGTTCCTGGGGGCGGTGCCGCCGGCGGAGGTGGCGGCGCAGCTCCGCGACGCCGACATCTTCGTGACGACGTCGCGCTCCGACGGCGCGAACATATCGCTGCTGGAGGCGCTCGCGGCGGGTTGCTTCCCGGTGGTGGCGGACATCCCGGCGACGCGGCAGTGGTTTGAGGCCGGGGCGGTAGGTTTGTCGGTCCCGCTCGACGACGCGGCGGCGCTGGCCGAGGCGATTATCAAAACCGCCCGCGACATCGGCCTGCGCGAGCGCGCCCGCGAGGTCAACCGCGGCGTCGTGCTCGCGAAGGGCCTGTGGCGGGATAATATGAAGCGAAGCGAGGAGGCGTTCGCGGCGCTGGCTACGCGATTCGGTAAGCGCGTTTGAAAAACGGCTACGCGCCGTCGAAGTATGCTATATTGACAACGTAATGGTTAAGGAAGAAATTTTCGCGACCATAGCCGAAACCTTACGCCGATTGTTCGGCGAGAGGCTGGTTTCCGTCAAGGTTTTCGGCTCGTACGCGGCCGGCGAGGAGACGCCCGACAGCGACGTAGACATTTTAATCGTCCTCGACGCCGCGGAAGAGGGGCCCGTCGAGGCCGCGGCTCGGGCCCGCGCCGCGCTCGAGCTACCGGTCCCGGTAGACGTCATCGTAAGAACGCCGAGCCAGCTCGAAGAACGGCTGGCGCTGGGCGACGGCTTCTTCGGCGATATCGAGTCAACCGGCCTGGAGATAAGTGAAGCCACTCGCTGAAGAATGGCTTAGCAAAGCCGACGAGGATTTCCGTGTCGCGGAACGCGAGCTAGCCGCGGAGCCGCCCGCGTTCGCGGCGGTATGCTTCCACGCCCAACAAGCCGTCGAGAAAGCGATGAAAGCCCTTCTGGTAGACTTCGGCGTAGACTTTCCCCGGACCCACGATTTGAAATTTCTTTTAGATTTAATTAAGAACAATACGCCCATTTTTAACGACCTCGAAGAAGCGTTAGTCAATTTAAGCGTATCGGCGGTAGAGGTGCGATACCCCGGGAGTAAACCGGACCGGCACTTAGCGGAAAAAGCCGTAGACGTTATGCGGGATTTCTTCAGCGTTTTTTCGGAGAGTTTCCCGCGCGGGTGAAGGTCCTTTGAAACGGTTACTAAAAAAGCCGGCCATAACAGGCCGGCGGTTTTTTTCGGCAACAATTAAACCGTAATTAGAAAAGATCTTCCGTATCCGCCCAGTTATCCGCCTCATCCTCCAACTCGCCGCGGACATCCTCCTCCATTTTTAAGGAAAGAAGAAGCGTCGCCGCCACGTCGTAGAGGTTGTGTCTCAGGACCGGCTCGAGCGGCCGCGCGTCGCCTATCTTGACGTAGCGCTCGTACAGCTCCGGGACCTGCGAGGAGTAGATGTCCGCCGGCCTTTGGACGCCGAGGACGTACCGCTCCGCCTCGGCCAGGCCGCAGGCGGGCATATCGCACCGCTCCTTGTAATACTTCCGGACGAGCCACAGGAGGTCGACGTGGCGCCGCGGCTCCTCGTACGGCAGCCGCCACCAGCGCAGGCGGTCGCGGATTATGGGGAGGTCGAAGGTGCGGCCGTTGTAGGAGAGGAGGACGTCCGCGTCGGCGAGGGCTCGAGCCGTAGCCTGCAGCACCGCCCCCTCCTCGTCGGGATGGCCGGCCAGGTATTGCTCGAACGCAACGCCGTCCGCCGACATGCGGCCGAAGCCGACCAGGAAGAGCGGCTTGGGCGTGCGGCCCAGCGACTCCACGTCGAAGGCCGCGAACGTACCGATAAAGGTGGGGGGGATTTCCGGAGGGGGGTAGCCCTTCGGCCACTCGGGCCGGCAGCGCCAAAAACCCTCCGCCCGGGAAGCGGGCCACAACTGCTCGAGCGCGACGACGTTGTCGGCGGGCGGTTGGGGCCGGGGGGGACTTTCGCCGCGCGCCCGGGCGCGAGCTATCTCGCGCAGCTTGGCCCGGAAATCGCGCGCGTCGGCCATCACTCGAAGTCGGAGATGTCGGGCCCCTCGCTCGTGGACGGCTTAGGCGTCGGAACGTCCGCCCACATCCCGCGCCGCGCGTCGCGCGCCTCTTTCTGGTACGTGAGCCAGGACTTCGTCGGCACGTGGCACGACGGGACGTCGGCGACCTTCGCCAGGCCCGCGCTTATGAGCTCGACGTTGAGGTTCCACCACTTGCCGTCGCGGCGGTAGTAGATGACGGCGCGGGCCTGCCCCGTCTCGTTGGCCGGGATATTGGGGCATACCTCGACGCGAACCTCGCGGCCCGCTACCCTCTCGCGGGCGAACGACAGCGCTTCGCCGTAATAGGGGGCCTTCTTGTCGACGGGCTGGACGCCGATTAACGCGCACTCGCCCAGGACCCTGACGCGCACGACGTTGGGCGCGAGGACCTCTTCGCACGTCGCCGTCACGGCCTCGAACTCGAGGCCGGCCGGCGTCTTCGTAATCTCATCCTCGGCGGCGAAACTCGCGGCCGCGAGGTAAAGGGCCAACAGGTAAACCTTCGCCGTTGTATTTCTCATAGAATACCTCGCCGCTTCATTCGTAGCGCAGCGCCTCGATGGGGTTCAACTTCGCGGCCTTGTTCGCCGGGTAGATGCCGAAGAAAAGGCCCACCCCCAGCGAGAACAGGAAGCCCAACATTATCGACCACGCCTTAATGGCCGCCGGCAGGAACGGCACCGGCGCGCCGGCGTCCGACAGCACCTTCGTCAGCAGGCTGACCCCTTCGCCGATGATTACGCCGATGACGATGCCGATTATGCCGCCGGTGAGCGAGATGACGGTGGCCTCGCCGATGAACTGCGCCATGACGTCGCGCCGCCGCGCGCCCAGCGCCTTGCGGACGCCGATTTCCCGCGTGCGCTCCGTAACCGAGACCAGCATGATGTTCATAATGCCGATACCGCCCACCAAAAGCGACACCGCGGAAATGCCGATCATAACGGCGAACGCGGCGCCGGTTATCTGATTGTAGATATCCATCAGCGAGTCGGCGGTGTAGATCTCGAAGTCGTTCTCGGCCTCCGGCGGGACCTTGCGCCGCTCCCGCATCACCACCTCGGCCTGGTCGAAAGCGGTATTGAGGAGCTCGGGCGACTTCGCCCGCACCGTGATAACTGAGCTCCCCATCCCCATTTCGTCGACCGGTTCGCCGAAAGCTTTGCGGCCCGCGCCGTGCGGTATCACGATGTAGTTGTCCATCGAGACGCCGAAGATCTCGCCCTTGTGGCCGAAGACGCCCACGACCAGGAAGCGGTGGCCGTTGACCTTTATCCGCTCGCCGATTATCCGGCCCTCCGGCGCCAACGCCTCCGCCACCGCCGACCCCACCACCGCGACGTACCGGTCGGCGTCGATGTCGGCCTGCGTCAGCATCCGGCCGTCCCCCACCCACCACGAGAAGATCTCGTCGAACTTCTCCGTTTGCGTGGAGCCGATGGCGAGGAGGGCCGTCTTCTTGCCGCCGTAGGTAGCCCGCCCGGCGATCTCGGTATAGAAGTCGGCCACCAACACCGCCGGGCAGCGGCGCATTATCGCCGCGGCGTCGGCCTCCTCGAAATCCTTGCGTTCCTCCTCGCGGCCGGCGCCGAACTGGACGGCTTTATATTTCTGGATGAAAAAGGTGTCGGCGCCTAAAAAGCCCATCTGGTTGGCGAAGGACTGGTTAAGGCCGTCGATGATGCTGACCATCGCGATGACGGTCGTGACGCCGATGACGACGCCCAGGACCGTCAAGAAGGCGCGCATCTTATGGGCCCACAGCGACGAGAACGCCAGCGCCGCCGCCTCGCGGTATTGGTAGTATTGCCGGCGAAGATTATGCCATAGGGGTTTCATAACGCTACTCGTACCGCAGCGCCGCGATGGGCTCCAGGCGGGCCGCCCGCCGCGCGGGATACAGGCCGAAGAAGACGCCCACCGCCGTCGAGAAGACGACCCCCAGCACCACGGCCCCGCCCGACACCGAGGCCGGCACCGGCGTCGCCGCGCCGATGATTAAAGCCAACGCCGTGCCGCCGGCCACGCCCAACAGGCCGCCGCCGGCCGAGAGCACCACGGCCTCGATTAGGAACTGCATCAGGATGTCGGCTCGCCGCGCCCCCACCGCCTTGCGGACGCCTATTTCCCGCGTCCGCTCCGTGACCGAGACCATCATTATGTTCATAATGCCCACGCCGCCCACCAACAGCGATATACTCCCCACCGCGATGATGACGACGAAGAGCGCCGCGGTTAGCGCGTCGAACGCCTGCACCATCGCGGCCTGCGTGATGACCTCGAAGTCGTTCTCCTCGTCGGGCCCCAGGCGGTGGCGCCGCCGCATGAGGTTCGTCACCTCGTCTATGGCCTGCCCCTCCAGCTCCGGCGACCTGGGCCGGCCTATTATCGCCAGGCCGTGCGCGATGCCGCGCGT